>NZ_QTLK01000008.1:108855-158306 GCF_003602705.1 Bacteroides sp. AM16-13 | reverse complement strand
CCCTGAAAGGGCGGAACTGTATACAATTATGCCCTTTCAGGGCGCAAATTCAGATTGTCGTTTTTACGTAGGGCGTTGCCCTACGCTATATAATTAAGCCCTTTCAGGGCACCCCAATAAATATATAATTGTAAGGCTTTCAGCCTAACTGCAAAATTCCCATTTAACCGATAAATTCTCATTTAACCGCTAAATTCCCATTTAATTAAGAACTGTACTGAAACGAGTTAAACGTTGCGCTAATGAATGGGTCAAAGGTGAGGGTTGGTGAGGGTAGATTTATAACCTTTTATTTTATTATTTTCTATACTATCTCCTTTTTTATCTATAAAAAAAAATACGAAAGTTATAAATCTACCCTCACCAACCCTCACCTTTGACCCATATCTTATAATAAAAAGATAACGGGGAATCTTAAAAACTCAATCATCTTTTTCAGATTTACCACAACGTTTCCAGAATACTCCATTATTTTATTCAAAACTGTGCGGATATGAATTAAATTTTGGTGCGGTTGCCCTGGATAAAATATCAATAGACTAACTCAATAAAATGCATTGTTCGACACCAATTTCCTGAATAAAATAATTGTCGTGTGAGATTGCTATCACAGTACCTGCATAATTTTTGATAGTAGCAGTGATAATTTCAATACTTTGTATGTCCAAATTGTTGGTAGGTTCATCCAGGATAAACATATCAGGGGTATTGTTACTAATCATCAGACAGCAGAAAGCGAGACGCATTTTCTCACCACCACTAAGTTTCCGGCAGGATTTGTCCCATTCGGATGCAGGAAACAAGTAACGGTTTAGAATAATCTTTATTTCATGCTCCGGCAGATTCCGGCTGTTGAAAGCGTAAGCCTGTTCAAGAATACTGTTCCGGTCGTCAATGATCGAATACTCTTGATTCAAATAGACATAGCTAAACTCCGTCCGTGTCAGGGTTCCTTCCTGTGGTTGAAGTTGGCCGGTGATTAATTTCAATAGAGTTGTTTTCCCGCTACCGTTGGCTCCTTCTATACGGAGGCGGTCTCCGCTCTTTAGCTGAAAGCTGACAGGAGCTTGCCAAAGCTGTTGTTTTGAGATGCTATTTTCTTGAATATCATTGCTATTCGGATTGGGATGATAACCTGTGTTAGACGAATTTATTTCATCATTCGTCAGAATATCATTGTTAACCGAATTGGAATGATAACTGAAGTTAATCTCTTTTGCTGTCACTAATATCTTCCCGGTATGAAGCGAGGAACTGTTGAAGTCGGTTTTTAATGCAGCAGTCGGAGAGAGCGAATCTCGAAGCTGGTTGCGCTCATCTGTTAACTTCTCGGCTTTTTCCTGATGAACGCCAGTCAGTTTACTAGTGCTCTTCTCGGATTTCCCTTGGAGTGCGTTCAATACAATGCGTGGAACTCCTTTTTTTATATTACTCTTTTCGCCGCGTACATTCTGTTTGTCCCTGCGTTCGGCCGTTTCGCGAGCCACTTTACGGGCAATACGTAGTGCCTTTTCTTTTTCTTCAATACGTTGTTGCAATGCTTCCTGCATCAGCGTTTTTTGTTCTTTGTAGAATTCGTAATTTCCGCCATAATAATTGATTTGATGCTTCTCCAGTTCGCAAATCTCGGGGAGAAGATTGAGCAGGGTACGGTCATGACTTACCACCAACAGGGTGGAACGATATTTTTCTACCCAGTCATATAAACGTTGTCTGCCGGAAGAATCGAGATGATTGGTCGGTTCATCCATAAGTATGACAGATGGATGATGAATGTCCATACCTGCCAGGAATACGCGGGTCTTTTCGCCGCCACTAAGCAGATTCATCGGGTAGGATAGCGTAAACTGTCCTAATCCCCATAAATCGAGAGCGGCAATGGAACGTTCTTCGATATTCCAGTCATCATTTAGAATGGTGAAATTCTCGTTTGAGACATCTCCTGCCAGGATGGCGTGCAGAGCTTGCTGTTTACGCTCTATTTGAAGAGCTTGTGCAATGGTCAGTGAATCATATTGCCCGAAATGTTGCGGGATATAATATAGGTCGTCCGGGCGGACAATGACACCGGAAGAGGGTGATAACTGTCCGGCAATAATTTGTAGCAAAGTAGATTTGCCACAACCATTGTTACCGACTAATCCCAATTTCTGCCCTTTACTGATGGCGAAATTGAGGTCACTGAATAATACTTCTTTATCCGGATGGATATAGCTGATTTGTTGGATACTGATAGACATGATGATCTATTGGGTTTGAGGTTGAAAATAGAGTGAAAAAAAACACAGGATAGGGGGAACGACAAACACAATACTGGCTAAACAACACGGATTTCGTGATGCTTAACAAAATAGAAAAAGCATATAAGAAAAGTGATGTTTACTTAGAAGTGTTGTCTTACTTAGTAATTCTCATTGTGGTAGGTATATAGTTTAACTTGGCTGCAAAGATAACACTTTCTATTAGATTTCACTCTATTAAGACTGAAAAAGAATGAATTTCATTTATTTAGAGGCTCCGTTTACCTCATTCGGAGCCTCCGATTACTCCAAATAGAGCCTCTGTTTACTCTATTCAGAGGCTCTGTTTTAGAAGTGAGTTATACTCTTTCTTATTCTTATACATCAAACAGTTGATTTAATCCCTCACTCATACTGGGATGCGTGAAGATAAAATCGCGCAAGAATGTAGACGTCTGGCCTGTCTTTATCGCCATAGCTACGATATTGATGATTTCTGAAGCATCGGCGCAGAATAGAGTACAGCCCATAATCTTCCCGTTATGATTATTGATGATAGCTTTTAGCATACCATCTGTCTGCCTCAATGTACGGGTACGGACGATGGAGGATGCCGGCAACCGGGAAACCTTAAATGAATATCCTCTTTTCAGAGCTTCTTCTTCACTGATTCCGATATGCGCCAATGGCGGATCAATAAACACTGCATATTGCACAGGATCACGGTCTCCGATATCACGTTTCTTGTCACCGAAGAGTTGGTCACGGATAATCCGGAAATCATCCAGCGAGACATAAGTAAATTGCGATCCGCCTTTCACATCTCCCATTGCCCATATATGAGGAACAGTAGTGCGTAACTGATCGTTTACGATGATAGCTCCGTGGGCATCAACTCCTACACCCGCTGCTTGCAGATTCAATCCCTCAATCATCGGTTTACGTCCCGTTGCGATAAGAATGGCATCTCCATCTACATAATAAGGAGTACCGTCGGATACGTCCGAGTAAGTCAGTGTCACTCCGTCATTCGTGTCATGGATAGACTGCGCACGAGCGTTCAGATGGATTTCAATACCTTTCTTCTCCATCACTTCTTTGACGCTGTTTGCAATATCCCGATCTTCACGAGGCATAAATTTGTTTCCTCCTTCGAGTATCGTCACTTTACTGCCGAAACCGGCATACATAGAAGCGAGCTCCAGTCCGATATATCCTCCACCTATGATAATCAGGTGATGAGGAAGTACGCTTAAGTCCAAAAGCGCACTACTGGTATATACGTGCTGACTTTGCTGAATACCATCTATTGCAGGGATAATGGGAGTAGACCCCGTGTTGATAAATATCTCTTTTCCTTTCAGTTCGATTTCTCCTTCGGGAAGTTCCACTTTTATGGTATCGGCGGATATGAAAGACCCCGTTCCGGTATAGATAGTCACATTAGGACGTTTACTTAGTCTTTCGTAATTATCATTCCTAAGAAAGGAAGTGAGGCGGTTCTTTCGGCCGATGGCCTGTTTGTACATATTCGTCTGCTTCGGAAAATCATCGTGGTAAAGCAAAGCGGAAACCTCGGCTTCATGCACCAGCGTCTTTGTTGGGATACAGGCTACATTCGGACAGCTTCCTCCATACATCATGTTGGAACGTTCTACGATGGCCACTTGCCATCCGCGGTTGGAAAGTTCGGCAGCCAGGGTTTTCCCTGCCTTGCCGAATCCTATAATAATTGCATCATATTGTTTCATAACTTCTTGTATTAACGATTCGTATGAGACTATATAACAGTCTGAAAATACGATTTGTTCCGCAATGGCAAGAAGTCAGAATCCTCTTTAGTGGTTGTCTTAGTTTTTTTTAAGTGTTTTGAGTACGCGTTGTGACGAGTCGGATAATAACACTACGGCACTGGCCAGGATCACAATGTCTTTAATCACCAACCGCCCTGCACCGGATAGTAATGGGAAACCAAATTCTCCGCTTCCCAAGTCGGGAACCCAGACTTCCGGGGTGGTGACAAGAAAAGAAAGTGTGCCGAGCGTCATGATAATGGCGAGGGTGTCGCCTGCCAATCCCACTTTTGGGAAAAAGATTCCCAGGAATACCAGTATGCCGATACTCATAATAAGAGCTCCCAGTCCATAAGAGAAAGTATAAGTGCGGTTTGCTTCGTGCCATGCACGATTTTCCGGGACAAAAGCACCTTCCGCATTTTTATGTTCTTTGTATTCGGGTGCACCTTTAGCATAGAAGAAACTCATAAAAGGACTGTTGGCAACAAACGGAACAATCCCGTCGGCTTCATAATGGAAATACTTCAATCCGCCTATCCATACAAATACCACCAGAATGGCAACGCGGATAAATTTCATACCAAAACTTTTCAGACTTGAAGTGAAGGTCAGTAAAGCGATCAATTTCTCTTTCATTTTGTTGGGGTTTTAATTGGTTTATCTTATGTTGCAAAGGTCGTCCATTTCCACTACCCCCCAAATAGCAATACTTCCGTATGCCTTGTCAATTTTTCCCTTCCTGTGTATTTCTGAATTGCACGGCGCTCTGTCCGGTCATATTTTTGAAGAAACGGCTGAAAGAAGCCTGGTCTTCAAATCCCAGAATATCGGCAATCTCTTTGGCGCTTTTGTTGCTGTAAAGCAGGAGACGTTTAGCTTCCGCTTCCACCCGTTCGTGGATAACCCGAAGCGGCGAAGGCAGTTTGCAGGTGGAAAAGATGTTCGATAGTGTCTTGGGAGATTTATGCAACATATCGGCATAGTCCTGCACCTGTTTCTTCGTCCGGTAATGCTCGTCGACCAAATTATAGTATTGGCGGACAATCTCAAAACCGGATTCTTTTTCACGAGTGATATTCATGCGATGACGTGCAATCCGGGTACATTGGATGATGAAACGTTTCAGCAGGATGCGCAGCATCTCTTCCTGCAGGCTGTCGGAAACGGTAAACTCATTTTCCAGTGCTTCGGTAATAGTGTCGAGTTCTTTACGTTCTTTTTCGTTCAGTGTGAAACGGATCAGGTGCGATGAACCGTTGAACAGGAAGCCGCTGCATGACACTTCATGGTCGTTGCCATAGATACAATAGAAATTGCTATTGAACAATAAAGTCAGGTATTCACCATCAATCGATTTAAATTCGAGGTGTTGCAGATGAGTGAGTGAAATCACTTCATCTTTGGTAAGCGTCATTTCCTGATGGTCGATTTCTACCGTGATGCTTCCGTTGCGTACCCATATAAATTTATAAAGCCCTTTTTCTTTTTGCAGTGCTTTTTCTGTCAGATAAGAGTCTGTAAGTGCGAGTGTTCCTTTTAGTTTCGTGTGATATTGTTGTAACATAATTAATCCTCCATTGCTGATGCGTCAAATGATAATGGCAGTAGATCGCCTATACTTTTTACTTCGTAGATACATTCTTTGCCATATAATAGGATGCGGATGGGGTGTTTGTAACGCTTTTCCGTTTCCAGAATCACTTGCCGGCAAGCACCGCAGGGAGGAATCGGATGGTCGATGAAGTCCTTTTCCGTTCGTGCCGCAATGGCAAGAGTGACAACCGATTGGTCGGGATATTGGGAGTTGGCATAGAATAGGGTAGTACGTTCTGCACAAAGCCCCGACGGATAGGCCGCATTTTCCTGATTGGTTCCTGTCACTACTGTCCCGTTGCCCAATAGCGCAGCGGCACCTACGGAGAAATGGGAGTACGGAGAATAACTACGAGCTGTTGCCTCCATGGCAGTCTTTATTAGTGACCGATCGCCCTCATTCAACTCATCATATTGATATACTTTAATAATAGCGGTAATTGTGAGGTCTTTCATATACGTCAGGGTATTGGTTTCTACAATTAATGTTACAAAGTTAGGAAAGAGATTGATAATCCCAATTATTTTTCGGATTTTTGTGCCATCTAATTCACATCTGAATAAAAATGGAGAATAAACTGCATAGACTTATCTTTTTAACCGTTGTTTTTTTCTTTGCCGTAGGAGTGCAGGCACAGAAACGGAATGCTCGTTACGTCGAATATATAAATAAGTATAGTGATTTGGCTGTTGAACAGATGAAGCTTCATAAGATTCCGGCTAGTATCACATTGGCGCAAGGATTGTTGGAAAGCGGTGCCGGATACAGCCAGTTGGCACGAAAGAGTAATAACCACTTTGGTATTAAGTGTGGTGGCAGTTGGCGGGGACGTACGGTTCGTCATGATGATGATGCGCGCAACGAATGTTTCCGTGCTTATAAGCATCCGCGTGACTCTTACGAAGATCATTCCGACTTCCTTAGAAGAGGTGCCCGTTACGCTTTTCTTTTCAAACTGGATATCACCGATTATAAAGGCTGGGCGCGTGGACTGAAAAAAGCAGGCTATGCTACCGATCCTTCTTATGCTAACCGTCTGATTACAATTATCGAAGATTATGACTTGTATAAATACGACCGTAAGGGTGTATATTCGGAACGGAAGCTGAAAAAGAATCCTTGGTTGATGAGCCCGCATCAGGTGTATATCGCTAATGATATTGCTTATGTGGTAGCCCGCAACGGTGATACCTTTAAAGATTTAGGTAACGAATTTGATATTAGTTGGAAGAAACTAGTGAAGTACAACGACTTGCAGCGTGATTATACCTTGATGGAAGGAGATATCATCTACCTGAAGAGCAAGAAGAAAAAGGCTTCCAAACCTTATACTGTATATGTTGTGAAAGATGGAGATTCCATGCATGGCATCTCTCAAAAATATGGTATCCGCCTCAAAAATCTGTATAAGATGAATCGTAAGGATGGTGAGTATGTTCCGGAAATCGGAGATAGATTGCGTCTGCGGTAGAGGCTTCTCTCAAAAGGTTCGAATTTCGAAAACTTAATGACTCATTCATGTGTTATTATCTTGATAAAACATGATTAGAATATGAGTCTAAACATTGCAAAAAGTAATAAGAAACGTGTCGTCATAGTAGGCGGTGGTTTCGGTGGCTTGAAACTGGCTAACAAGCTGAAAAAGTCAGGCTTTCAAGTCGTATTGATAGATAAAAACAACTATCATCAGTTTCCTCCTTTGATTTATCAGGTGGCTTCGGCCGGTATGGAGCCAACTTCCATATCCTTCCCCTTCCGTAAAATATTCCAGCATCGGAAAGATTTCTATTTCCGTATGGCGGAAGTACGTGCCATTTTCCCGGAAAAGAATATGATACAGACTTCCATCGGAAAAGCAGAATATGACTATCTGGTGTTAGCAGCAGGTACTACAACCAACTATTTCGGTAATAAACATATCGAAGAGGAAGCCATGCCGATGAAAAATGTGTCAGAAGCGATGGGATTGCGAAACGCTCTTCTGGCTAATCTGGAACGAGCGCTGACCTGTTCAACGAAGCAGGAACAACAAGAGTTATTGAATATTGTAATTGTGGGAGGTGGAGCTACCGGGATAGAAGTAGCCGGAATACTTTCCGAGATGAAGAAATTTGTCTTGCCGAATGATTATCCTGATATGCCCAGCAGTCTGATGCACATCTATTTGATTGAAGCCGGGCCGCGATTGCTTGCCGGAATGTCGGAAGAATCATCTGCACATGCTGAACAGTTTCTCCGTGAAATGGGAGTAAATATCCTGTTGAATAAACGAGTTGTGGATTATCGTGACCATAAAGTAGTACTCGAAGATGGTACAGAGATTGCCACGCGTACTTTTATCTGGGTGAGTGGTGTCACCGGTGTGACTATCGGCAATCTGGATGCCTCTCTGATTGGGCGTGGAGGACGTATTAAAGTCGATTCATTCAACCGTGTAGAAGGGATGAATAATGTGTTTGCTATTGGCGACCAATGTATTCAGTTGGCTGATGAAAATTACCCGAACGGGCATCCTCAACTGGCACAAGTGGCGATCCAGCAAGGAGAACTATTGGCAAAGAATCTGATTCGTATGGAAAAAGGACAGGAAATGAAACCTTTCCATTACCGCAATTTAGGTTCGATGGCGACTGTCGGACGCAATCGTGCCGTGGCAGAGTTTAGTAAAGTAAAGATGCAGGGATGGTTTGCCTGGGTGATGTGGCTGGTTGTTCATCTGCGTTCTATCCTTGGAGTGCGTAATAAAGTGATTGTGCTCTTAAATTGGATCTGGAATTATTTCACTTACGATCAATCCATGCGTATGATTGTCTATGCCCGTAAAGCAAAAGAAATTCGTGATCGTGAAAAACTGGAGGAGACTAATCATTGGGGAAAAGAACTGATACAGGAACCGAAGCAACACTCTCCGCAGGAGATTCAGCAAGCTTCCGGACAAGAGAAAAAATAGTCAATGAGAAGTCATTATACCGTAGTTGACAATCCGTCATTATCCAAGTGTACTGACCTTCCGCCGACAGGTGGATAGATTCATATTCTGAACAGTAAATTCGTACAGGGTGTCCGATATCGGACACCCTTTGTTTTTTGTTATATTCTATTTATCAATTACTTACGTTTTTGGCATAGATTTGGTATATAAAATGCTAAATTGATACATGATAAAATCGTAAACGATCAGATATGGACAGAGAAATTCCTAAAGAAATACGTCAGAAAGAACGTAACAAGAAGATCATTCGTTATTCATCCATCGGGGTGGCAAGTATTGTTGTCATTGGTGTACTTATATCTTTACTAAGGGCAGGAGTGGAGGCAAAAGAACTTGTCTTTTCCACAGTCGATACAGGAGTTATTGAGGTAAGTGTCAGTGCTTCCGGCAAGGTGGTTCCTGCATTTGAAGAAATAATCAATTCTCCAATCAACAGTCGTATTCTTGAAGTTTATAAAAAAGGAGGAGATAGCGTAGATGTAGGTACTCCGATTCTGAAACTAGATCTTCAGAGTACGGAAACCGAATATAAAAAGTTGCTGGACGAAGAGCAGATGCGTCGGTATAAGCTCGATCAGCTTCGTGTCAATAATCAGACGAAGCTTTCGGATATGGCGATGCAGATCAAAGTTTCGGCTATGAAATTAAGCCGGATGAAGGTGGAGTTGAGAAATGAACACTATTTGGACAGTCTCGGTGCGGGAACAACGGATAAAGTGCGCCAAGCTGAATTGAGCTATAATGTTGCCCAGTTAGAGTACGAACAACTCCGGCAGCAATATAAAAATGAGAAGGAGGTGGCTGCTGCCGAACTGAAAGTACAGGAACTTGATTTTAATATTTTCCGTAAGAGTCTCTCCGAAAAGAAACGTACTTTGGATGATGCGCAAATCCGTTCTCCGCGCAGAGCTATTCTTACCTATATTAATAACCAGATTGGTGCGCAGATTTCCGAAGGCGGACAAGTCGCTATCATTTCCGATTTAAGTCATTTTAAGGTGGAAGGTGAGATTGCTGATACGTATGGCGACCGTGTGGCAGCTGGAGGAAAAGCAATTGTTAAGATAGGAAGCGATAAACTGGAAGGAACGGTCAGCAGTGTAACACCGTTATCCAAAAATGGCGTCATATCATTCACGGTTCAGTTGAAGGAAGATAATCATCGTCGTCTGCGCTCCGGATTGAAGACAGATGTTTATGTGATGAATGCTGTGAAGGAAGATGTGATGCGTGTTGCCAATGGCTCTTTCTATGTGGGGCGTGGTGAATACGAATTGTTTGTCTGCAATTCTGACAATGAACTGGTCAAACGTAAGATACAGTTGGGTGATTCAAACTTTGAATATGTAGAAGTTTTGAGTGGATTGCAACCGGGTGACAGGGTAGTGATAAGCGATATGAGTGCATATAAGAACAAGAATAAGCTGAAGATTAAATAAATTAAACACTAGAAGTTATGATAACATTGAACTCTCTTTCCAAAATTTACCGTACTGATGAGATTGAAACGGTAGCGTTGGAAAATGTGAATCTGACGGTAGAACGTGGAGAATTCCTAAGTATAATGGGACCTTCCGGGTGCGGAAAATCTACATTGTTGAATATAATGGGATTACTTGACGCACCTACCATGGGAATAGTGGAAATCAATGGAATACGTACAGAAGGAATGAAGGACAAAGAATTGGCAATTTTCCGTAATAAAACGCTTGGTTTTGTGTTTCAGTCTTTCCATTTGATTAATTCGTTAAATGTGACGGATAATGTGGAGTTGCCTTTACTTTATCGCCGTGTTGGCAGTAGTGAGCGAAAGAGGTTGGCACAAGAGGTATTGGAAAAAGTAGGGTTAAGCCATCGTATGAGACATTTTCCTACACAACTTTCCGGTGGTCAGTGCCAACGTGTAGCTATTGCCCGTGCTATTATCGGTAATCCTGAAATAATCCTTGCCGATGAGCCGACAGGTAACTTGGATTCAAGGATGGGAGCCGAAGTCATGGAACTGCTTCACCGGCTGAATAAAGAAGACGGACGAACCATTGTTATGGTCACCCATAATGAAGAACAGGCAAAGCAGACTTCGCGTACCATTCGTTTCTTTGACGGACGACAGGTGCAGTAGAACCTGCGTTTTATACATAAAACTAAATAGAAAATAGATTAATATCTCTCTAAATTAAAAACCACCATGACAAAGAATATTTTTATCGTTGCGATAGCTGTCCTGTTAAGTGTTGCTTTTTGTTCGCTATCGGCACAAAATGTGAGTAAAGATTATAATGTAGGCGACTTTTCTGCCATCAACCTGCAATCTGTCGGAAATATTATTTTCGCTCAATCGGCAGAATGTACCTGCCGTTTGGAAGGGCCTTCCGAATTTGTAGAGAAAACCCGGGTAACGGTGAAGAACGGTACACTGGTTATTGATTATAAAGAGAAGAACGTAAAGAATGTCAAGAATCTGACTTTTTACATCACTGCTCCCGATTTGAGTAAAGTGAAAATCGACGGGGTAGGGAACTTTGATACAAAGGAAAAATTGAATCTTAAAAATATAGCTTTCGAACTTGACGGAGTGGGAAATTGCAACGTGAAAAATCTTCATTGCGATGAACTGAAACTCGATGTCGACGGAGTAGGCAATATGAAAATGAATGTTGACTGTGGCCTTATCAAGGCTAAAGTGGATGGAGTAGGGAATATCACTTTATCGGGTAAGACTGATACTGCATTCTTTAAAAAGGATGGTGTTGGTAAAATCAATTACAAAAACCTGAAATGTAAGGATATAACAAAGAAGGGATGGAATTTCTAATATGGAACGTTCTTTGACGAACTTCTGTGGAACCTAATCGAAGAAGAATAAAAAAGACGGGTAAGAAATATACTGAACTCTATACTGGTAACGATCATGATAAAACTCTATTTTAAACAAGCATTCCATCTGTTGGGAGAAAATAAACTGCTTTCATCTATTTCCATTATTGGTACAGCTTTGGCTATTGCTATGATAATGGTAATTGTGATTACTTTACGTGCGACTATTGCTCCCTTTGCACCGGAAACCCATCGTGACCGGATGCTTATTTTCCGGTTTGCCGGACTTCAAAGTAAGTCCAACGTGAATTGGCAAAGCAATGGCCCTATCGGATACAATACGGCAAAGGCTTGTTTCAAAGCAATGACAATTCCCGAAGCAGTTTCCATAACCAATATCTGGCAGGAAACAATGCTGGCTGCTAAACCGGCAGGTGAGATGGAAAGTTGTAGTGTGTTGCAAACAGACGATGCTTTCTGGAAAATATTTGAATTTGAGTTTCTATCCGGTAAACCGTATGATAATGCCGATTTTGATGCCGGAGCAGCAAAAGCTGTGATTTCCGAAGATATGGCTCGCCGTTTGTTCGGAACATCAGAAGTGGTTGGAAAGACATTCCTTCTGAATCATTCGGCTTATATTGTTTGCGGAGTGGTACGTCCGGTCTCTAAACTGGCGAAGTACGCCTATGCGCAAGTTTGGATTCCTTTGAGTTCAACAAGTGCCTTCATAGCCACTTGGGGCGATGACAATATCATGGGTATGACTGCCGTCTATATACTGGCTAAATCGAAAGACGATTTTCCGGCTATTCGTCAGGAGGCAGACCGCTTGCGGGCTATCTTTATGGCAGGGCATCCCAATTTCGATTTACTCTATCGCGGACAGCCTGATACTTATTTCGTAGCCGCGCAACGCTATTCCGCCAACAATCCTCCGGCTGTGAAAGAAGCAGTACGGCAATACATACTGACATTACTTGTCTTATTGATTGTTCCTGCCGTCAACTTGTCCGGACTTACTTTGTCACGCATGCGTAAGCGTATCTCCGAAATAGGAGTGCGAAAAGCCTTTGGTGCCCCCAGACGGGAGCTTATGATGCAGGTACTATCCGAAAATATGCTTTATTCCCTGTTCGGAGGAATTCTCGGACTGGTATTAAGTTATGTCGCCGCTTTCCTTTTGGGAGGAATGCTTTTCTCCGTAGACTTTGTATCCAATGGGGTGGAAGATTTGCGGACCATGTGTGTCGACTTACTGTTCGATCCTACCGTATTCCTGCTGGCATTTCTGGCTTGCTTCCTACTCAATTTATTAAGTGCCGCCATTCCGGCATGGAGAGTAACTCGCACCAATATTGTGGATGCCATCAACGAAAGATAATTCTTCAACTCATCTAAATTCTAAAGAAAATGCAACTATTAAAACAAATATGGAACGAGCGCCGGTCAAACGGATGGTTGTGGTCAGAACTATTAATTGTTTTTGTGGTCCTGTGGTATGTGGTCGACTGGACGTATGTGACAGCGCGTACTTATTACGAACCGGTAGGATTTGATATTACCGATACGTATTATTTGGAGCTAAGCCTGAAAAACGACAAGAGTAATTCTTATCTTTCGAAAGAGCAAAAGAGTACATCTTTAGGACAAGATATTATCGAGTTGACCAATCGTCTCCGGAGATTGCCGGAAGTGGAGGCCGTTTCAATATCCAATAATGCGCGTCCCTATATCGGGAGTAATTCCGGTAGTATGTTACGTATCGATACATTGGTTAGTAATCCGCTACGACGTTCGGTAACCCCTGACTTTTTTCAGGTCTTCCGTTATCAAAGTGCTGATGGGCGTGGTTATCAGCCGTTGGTGCAAGCTTTAAAGAATGGCAATGTCGTTGTTGGTGAAAATTTCTGGCCCAAAGATTATAAAGGCGATCGTACGCTGTTGGGTAAAGAAATGGTCGATGTGGATGATTCTACGAAAGTGTACAAGATAGGGGGAGTTTCGAAGAAGGTGCGTTACAATGACTTTTGGCCTAACTACAGTGATCGGTATGTAGCCATTGAATTTCCTGAAAAGATAATGGTCGAACTTGACGATGAACTTTATCCTTCGAGTGTAGAAGTTTGTCTGCGGGTGAAACCGGGGACTTCCAGAGACTTTGCGGAACATTTGATGAAATTGTCCGCCAACCAGTTGAGTGTCGGTAACTTATTCATTCTGAAAGTGCATGATTATGAAGATCTGCGGAATGACTTCCAGCAAGGAAGTTATAATCAGGTACAGGTACGTTTCTGGATGATGGGCTTCTTATTGCTTAATATCCTGTTGGGCATTGTCGGCACCTTCTGGTTCCGTACGCAGCACCGTCGTGCCGAGTCTGCGCTTCGTATAGCAGTCGGGGCCAGCCGGATGCAGCTTTGGCAACGTTTAAATAAAGAAGGATTGCTATTATTGACTCTGGCTGCTTTGCCTGCCGCCGTCATCTGTTATAATATCGGCCATCTGGAGTTGACTGAAGGGTATATGGAGTGGGGAGTAGTGCGTTTTCTTATTACATTTGTCATAACCTACTTCCTGATGTCTTTAATGATTCTTATAGGTATTTGGTTTCCTGCCCGTCAGGTAATCCGCATACAGCCTGCCGAAGCGCTGCGCGAAGAATAAAAAACTTGGGCTATCTATTTGTTTTCAATAGATTTAACGTATCTTTGTCGGCATAATATTGAAAACACCGCAGGTTTTAATTATATGAATCGACGCTACTATTGTATGTTTATAGTTCTGTTCTTTGCTGTTCTTACTCAGGCGGCGGCAGCGGAACGTACATTCAATATCCTTTTTATACAGTCTTACACCTCGCAGACTCCTTGGCACAGTGACCTTAATCAGGGCTTGGCTAAAGGGTTTAAAGAGAGCGGTCTAAAGGTTAACATAACAACGGAATATCTTGATGCAGATTTTTGGGCATTCAATTCCGAGAAGGTAATCATGCGTCGTTTTTGTCAGCGTGCCCGCGACAGGCAGACAGATTTGATTGTAACTGCGAGTGATGAAGCTTTTTATACCCTTTTTGCATGTGGAGATTCGTTGCCTTTGCAGATTCCGGTGGTGTTTTTCGGTATTAAGTATCCCGATACGAAGTTGATTACCACTCATCCCAATGTTTGCGGATTCACAGCCAATCCGGATTTCGATGTCATATTACGTCAGGCACAAAAGATATTTCCCCGACGGAAAGAAGTGGTTTGTGTGATAGATAACAGCTTTTTAAGTAACAAAGGGCTTGAAGATTTTGAAGAAGAGTGGAAAATCTTTCAGAAAGACAACCCGGATTATAGAATGAAAATCTATAATACCCAAAATCATACGACTAGTCATATCATTGCGGCAATTTGTTACCCTCGTAACAGCTACGAACGTTTGGTTGTTGCTCCTAAATGGTCGCCTTTCCTTTCATTTGTAGGTAAAAACTCAAAAGCTCCCGTATTTTCAACTCAAAATGTAGGATTGACTAACGGTGTGTTTAGTGCTTATGATGCCGACAGCTATACTTCTGCATCATTGGCTGCTCAAAGGGCTGCTTCGGTCTTAAAAGGTACCTCTCCCCGGGATATAGGAGTGACGGAAATTACACAGGGATTCATCTTTGACTACAAGCAATTAGATTTTTTCCATGTCGACTCTGATAAAGTATCCTCTAGCGGAACCATAGTCAATGAACCATATTGGGAGAAATATAAATACCTTTTTATACTTCTCTATCCGTCTATCCTCGCATTGTTGATAGCCTCTATCGTGTGGCTGATGCGTGCCAACCGGCGTGAATCCAAACGACGGATTCAGGCACAGACCCGTCTGCTGGTACAGAATAAACTGGTGGAACAGCGTAATGAGTTTGATAATGTATTTCATTCCATCCGTGATGGTGTGATAACGTATGATACCGATTTGCACATTCATTTCACAAACCGTTCCTTATTACAAATGCTTCATTTGCCGTATGAGGCAGGTGGGCGTTTTTATGAAGGAATGATGGCTGGCAGTATCTTTAAGATCTATTATAACGGTCAGGACATTCTTCATAAAATGCTGAAGCAGGTAGCTTCAAAAGGAGAAAGTGTGAAGATACCGCAGGGAGCTTTCATGAAAGAAGTGCATAGTGATAAGTACTTCCCTGTGTCGGGGGAAATAGTTCCGATCCGTTCAAAGGACGCGATTACCGGTATGGCACTTTCTGCGCGGAATATTTCGGATGAAGAAATGCAGAAACGTTTCTTTGATATGGCGGTAGACGAAAGCTCCATATATCCGTGGCAGTTTGATATGGAAACGAACTGTTTTATTTTCCCGCAAGGTTTCTTGAAACGTCTCGGATACGATGAATCGGTTACTACCATCCCCCGTGATGAAATGGATCGCACTATCCATCCTGACGATTTGAAAGAAATAAGACCGTTGTTTAACAGAGCATTGACCGGGGAAGATTCCAATACCCGTCTGAACTTCCGTCAGCGGAATGTCAACGGAGAGTATGAATGGTGGGAATATCGTTCTTCCGTAATCACGGGATTGACACAAGATTCATTGTACAATATATTAGGTGTTTGTCAGAGTATCCAGCGATATAAGACTGCCGAGCAGGAGATGAGAGAGGCCCGTGATAAAGCCCTCCAGGCTGACAAACTGAAATCGGCGTTCCTTGCCAACATGAGTCACGAGATTCGGACTCCGTTGAATGCGATTGTAGGTTTCTCCGATTTGCTAAGCGATACGAGTGGTTTTACAAGCGAAGAGATTGCCCAGTTTATCGGAACTATTAATAAGAATTGTGGCCTGTTGCTGGCTTTGATTAATGATATTCTTGATTTGTCACGTATCGAATCGGGAACCATGGAATTTATGTTCGCCGAGCATAACCTGCCGCTGTTATTAAAGACCGTCCATGATTCTCAACGCTTGAATATGCCACCGGGAGTAGAACTGGTGTTGCGTATGCCCGAAAGTGATAAGAAATATCTCACGACAGATAATGTACGCTTGCAGCAAGTCGTGAATAATCTGATAAATAACGCTGCTAAATTTACGAGCAGCGGTTTCATTACTTTCGGCTATGAAGACGATGAGGTTCCCGGCTACACCCGCATCTTTGTGGAGGATACCGGAGTCGGTATTTCTGAAGAAGGTATCCGTCATATATTCGAACGATTCTATAAAGTCGATAATTTCACCCAAGGGGCAGGTTTGGGATTAAGTATTTGTCAGACCATCATCGAACGTCTGAATGGTACCATCTCCGTCACCTCCGAAGTAGGTAAAGGCACTCGTTTCACTGTGCGCCTTCCTAACTACTGCGAATAATCGAACGTTCACTTTTGGGCATAGTGTCCGAAAATGGACACTTTTCTTATTTTCTAATCTGTTGATAATAAAAACTTTACTTTTTTGGCACATCGTTTGATTCTCTCATAGTGGAAAATACTGTGCATAATGAAAAAGAAAAGTATATTGTTTGCTCTTGCTGCCGTTTGCCTGCCGTTGGCATTGTCGGCACAGAAGGAAAGGGAAATAACCTTGAATGAAGCTATTGCTATGGCGCGTATTCAATCTGTTGACGCTGCTGTTGCCTTGAATGAATTGAAAACGGCCTATTGGGAATTTCGTACCTTTCGTGCCGATCTTCTGCCGGAAGTCAACTTGACCGGAACCCTGCCCAATTATAACAAATCATATAGTTCCTATCAAAATTCGGACGGTTCTTACGGTTTCGTCCGTAATAACACATTGGGGCTTACCGGTGATCTTTCTATCGATCAAAACATCTGGCTTACCGGTGGTAAACTTTCGCTGACTTCCTCTCTCGACTATATCAAGCAATTGGGAGCCGGAGGAGACCGGCATTTTATGTCGGTTCCTGTCACATTACAACTTACACAACCCATCTTTGGAGTCAATAATATAAAGTGGAACAGACGCATCGAACCGGTTCGTTATGCCGAAGCGAAAGCAGCTTTTATCACTGCTACCGAAGAAGTGACGATGCGTGCCATCACTTATTACTTTAATCTTTTGTTGGCAAAAGAAAATCTTGGCACGGCGAAACAGAACCAGACAAACGCCGACCACCTTTATGAAGTAGCCCTTGCCAAACGCAAAATGGGGCAAATTTCCGAGAATGAACTCTTGCAGTTGAAGCTCTCCGCTTTAAATGCGAAGGCTGCATTGACGGAAGCAGAGAGTGATCTCAATGCCAAGATGTTCCAGCTCCGTGCCTTTTTGGGAGTAGGAGAGGATGAAGTACTAAACCCGGTTCTTCCCGAAGCTGTGGATGGCCCGAGGATGGAGTACAATCAGGTGTTAAATAAAGCATTGGAACGTAATTCTTTTGCACAGAATATCCGTCGCCGCCAGTTGGAAGCCGATTATGAAGTAGCTACTGCACGCGGAAATTTGCGTAGTGTCGATTTGTTTGCAAGCGTAGGGTATACGGGTGAGAACCGGAATTTTCCGGCCGTTTACAGGAACTTGCAGGACAATCAGATTGTTCAGGTAGGCGTTAAGATTCCGATTCTCGATTGGGGAAAACGCCGTGGGAAAGTCCGGGTAGCCAAGAGTAACCGGGATGTAGTGCTTTCAAAAATTCGTCAGGAACAGATAAACTTCAACCAGGATATTTTTCTGTTGGTGGAGCATTTCAATAATCAGGCACAGCAATTGGACATAGCCAAAGAAGCCGATGCGATAGCCCAGCAACGATATAAAACAAGTATTGAAACTTTCCTGATAGGTAAAATCAATACCTTGGATTTGAATGATGCGCAGAACTCTAAAGATGATGCGAGACAGAAACATATTTCCGAACTTTATTATTATTGGTATTATTATTATCAGATTCGCAGTCTGACACTATGGGATTTTCGTACCAATACCGAACTTGAAGCTGATTTTGATGAAATCATCCGGCAATAGAAAGGGGAGGAAAAAGCTTTTGAATCTTATGGAGGAACTTGCCGGAGATTATGGGAAAAGTTTTTCAAGTCTGCAAACAGACTATTGCGTATTTATGCCTGATTCATTTGGTATTACGAACTATTTATAGTACCTTTGAAACTCGATTTTAACACTCGGGAAATGAAAAATACGTAAATAATACAGAAAAATTCATCCCCCATTATAAATAAAAAAAGAAATACTTCTTCTTGGAAGATTGAAAAAACAGAAGAAGTTTTCTTGGTAGAGGAATCTTGCAATTTTAACTATGATTCTGATAATTGATGACGACAGCGCAGTGCGTTCTTCGCTTAGCTTCATGTTGAAGCGGGCAGGATATGAAGCACAGACCGTTCCCGGTCCGCGGGAAGCTATGGAAGTAGTACGTTCCGTAGCTCCGGATTTGATCCTGATGGATATGAACTTCACTCTTTCTACAACGGGTGAGGAGGGTTTGACCCTACTCAAACAAGTAAAAATATTCCGTCCCGAAACACCAGTGATATTGATGACCGCTTGGGGAAGTATCCAACTTGCTGTGCAAGGAATGCAGGCAGGAGCTTTTGATTTCATAACGAAGCCCTGGAATAATGCCGCCTTGTTGCAACGCATTGAAACGGCACTCCAACTTTCGGGAACTCCACAGGAACCAACGCAGGAACAGAGCGATTCTTTCGACCGCAGCCACATCATCGGGCGTAGCCAGGGATTGATGGAGGTGTTGAACACGATTGCCCGCATCGCAAAGACCAATGCCTCTGTCCTCATTACAGGGGAAAGCGGAACAGGTAAGGAATTGATAGCCGAGGCCATTCATATCAACAGTCAGCGTGCCAAACATCCCTTTGTGAAAGTGAATCTTGGAGGTATCTCCCAAAGCCTGTTCGAAAGTGAAATGTTCGGGCACAAGAAAGGAGCTTTTACCGATGCTTCCGCAGACCGTATCGGACGTTTTGAAATGGCAAACAAAGGGACGATTTTCCTGGATGAAATAGGTGATCTCGACCCTTCGTGCCAGGTGAAGTTACTGCGTGTATTGCAGGATCAGACATTTGAAGTGCTCGGCGACAGCCGTCCGCGCAAGACGGATATCCGGGTAGTATCAGCCACCAATGCCGATTTGCGCAAAATGGTGGGCGAACGTACTTTTCGTGAAGACCTCTTCTATCGTATCAATCTGATAACAGTGAAACTGCCGGCCTTGCGCGAACGTCGTGAAGATATTCCCTTGCTGGCACGTCATTTTGCCGACCGTCAGGCGGTAACCAACGGATTGCCCCGTACGGAGTTCTCTGCCGATGCCCTGCAATTCTTGAGCCGATTGCCCTATCCGGGGAATATTCGTGAATTGAAGAACTTGGTGGAACGTACCATTCTGGTAAGTGGTAAACCGCTGCTTGATGCTTCCGATTTTGATGCGCAGTATATTCGCCACAATGACGCAAGAGTGACCGAAGGCGCAGCTCTGGCCGGTATGACTTTGGATGAAATAGAACGCCAGACCATTCTCCAGGCGTTGGACCGTTACAAAGGAAATTTGAGTCAGGTAGCTACGGCATTGGGTATCAGCCGTGCAGCACTCTATCGCCGTCTCGAAAAATATAATATAACAATGTGATAAATTTAGGCACGTGCCTAATAATATTAAGATTAACCGTTAACCACAGATAACGTGCGTATAAAAGGATTCTTTTACATACTAGTCTTTCTGCTGCTGGCATTAGGTAGTGTATTGCTGTTCCTTTCCAGTCAACTGAATACAATCTTTTTCTACATAGGGGAGGGGCTGATACTTTTCATCCTCATTTATCTGACCTTTTTCTATCGTAAGATTGTGAAGCCGTTGAATACAATCGGAAGCGGTATGGAACTGTTGCGTGAGCAGGATTTCAGTAGCCGCCTTAGTCCTGTAGGTCAATATGAGGCCGATCGTGTGGTGAATATTTTCAACCGCATGATGGAACAGCTCAAGAATGAACGTCTCCGCCTGCGTGAACAGAATAATTTTCTCGATTTGCTGATTAAAGCTTCTCCGATGGGAGTGATTATAACTTCCCTTGATGAAGACCTTTCGGAATTGAATCCGATGGCTTTGAAAATGCTGGGTGTTCGTTTGGAAGACGTACAAGGCAAGAAGATGAAAGAGGTTGATTCTCCGTTAGCGGTGGAATTGGCCAACCTCCCGAAAGGAGAGAAGGTAACCGTCCGTTTGAACGACTCGAATATCTACCGGTGTACTCATTCTTCTTTCATTGATCGTGGATTTCAGCATCCCTTCTACTTGGTAGAAACCCTCACCGACGAAGTGATGAAAGCGGAAAAGAAAGCATACGAGAAAGTGATTCGCATGATTGCCCACGAAGTGAACAACACGACTGCCGGCATTACTTCCACACTGGATACGGTAGAACAAGCCCTTTCCAGCGAAGAAGGAATGGAAGACATCTGCGACGTGATGCGTGTATGTACCGACCGTTGTTTCTCGATGAGTCGTTTCATCACTCGTTTTGCCGATGTGGTGAAAATCCCCGAACCGACACTTTCTTCTGTTAATCTGAATGATTTGGTTTTCACCTGCAAGCGGTTTATGGAAGGAATGTGTAATGACCGTCGCATCACACTCCGCATGGAAATAGACGAAAGTCTGAAAGATGTGATGCTGGATGCCGCTTTGTTTGAGCAAGTACTCGTAAACATCATCAAGAATGCAGCGGAAAGCATTGAGACCGATGGGGAAATAATAGTCCGCACCCTCGCTCCGGCCACTGTTGAAGTGATAGATAACGGTCTGGGGATCAGCAAAGAAACAGAAGCTAAACTGTTCAGTCCTTTCTTCTCTACCAAACCGAACGGACAGGGAATCGGACTTATCTTTATTCGCGAAGTACTGATGCGTCATGGATGTACATTCTCTTTGCGAACCTATGCCGACGGACTGACCCGATTCCGTATTACTTTCCCCTAATTGTGTCAAATAAGAACATTTCTTCCGTCAAATAGACCTTTTTTTGTCTTGAAATCACTCCTACCTTTGCCCCGCTCAATTCAATAGGATTTAAGGTATGAGATTAATGAAAAAAGGCACATTGACGCTCTTTCTTTTATTGGCTATCAGTATTCCGCTAAGTGCGCAGTATGTGGTACAAGGGGTGGTGACTGATTCTCTGACCAAAGAGCCTTTGCCTTATGCATCTGTACGCTTAAAAGACACGACCGAAGGAACTACTACCGGAAGCGACGGACGCTTTTACTTCAAAACTCATCGCTCGGAAGCAGTGCTTGTAATCTCTGTAATCGGATATAATGACTATATCCGCACCATTCGCCCTGCCCGTAATGCATCCTATAAAGTAGCACTTGCGCCTACCGAATACGCGCTTGGTGAAGTGGTAGTCAAACCCAAACGTGAGCACTACCGGAAGAAAGATAATCCCGCCGTAGAATTTGTCCGCCGTATGATTGAAAGCCGTGACAACTACTCTCCCTACGAGAAAGACTTCTGGCAACGCGAACGTTATGAAAAGACCACCTTTGCGTTGAATAACTTCGATGAAGAGAAACAGAAAAAATGGCTATATCGTAAATTTGATTTCCTGACGGAATATGTAGATACTTCTGCCGTTACCGGTAAACCGATTCTGACGGTATCAGCCCGTGAACTGCTTGCCACAGACTATTACCGGAAATCTCCCCGTTCCGAGAAGCAATGGGTGAAAGGACGCAAACAGGCCGGTGTTGATGAATTTCTCTCTAAACAAGGGATGCAGGCAGCTATCAATGAAGTCTTTAAAGACGTCGACATCTATGAAAACAACATTTCCCTGTTTACAAATAAGTTTGTCAGTCCCTTGTCCCGTATCGGCACAGGCTTTTATAAATATTACCTGATGGACACGTTGCAGATTGCCGGAGAGCCTTGTGCAGACCTTGCTTTCACGCCTTTTAATTCCGAGTCTTTCGGTTTCAACGGACACCTGTATGTGACGCTCGACTCTACCTACTTTGTCAAACGTGCCGTATTCAATTTTCCCAAAAAGATAAACCTGAACTTTGTAGACTACATGTTGCTCGAACAGGAATTTAAGCGCGCTGAAGACGGCACACGTCTGCTCGATCATGAAAGTATCACTGTTGAGTTTAAACTGACCGAAGGACAGGACGGTATTTTTGCCCGCCGTGTAGCGGATTACAGCAACTACACCTTTACGCCGACTGCCGAAGCCGACAAAGCTTTCACCAAACCCGAACGTATTATTGAAGAGACGGAAGCCCTGTCGCGTCCCGCAACATTCTGGGCGGAGAATCGTCCGCAAGCCGCTATCTCCCAGCAGGAAAACTCGGTAGACCGCCTGATGACACAATTACGCAGTTATCCGGTATATTACTGGACGGAGAAAGTACTCTCCATTCTCTTTACGGGATATATTCCTACCTCCAAAGAAGCGCCGCTTTTCTATATCGGTCCGATGAATGCCACTATCAGCGGTAACACATTGGAAGGTCCCCGTATCCGTGCCGGAGGTATGACTACCGCCTGGCTCAATCCGCACCTGTTTGGCAAAGGATATGTGGCTTACGGGTTTAAAGATGAAAGAGTGAAAGGATTGGCAGAACTGGAATATTCTTTCAAAAAGAAGAAAGAATACGCCAACGAATTTCCCATCCATTCATTGAAATTGCGTTACGAATCAGATGTGAACCAGTATGGACAAAATTACCTGTATACAAGCAAAGACAATGTGTTCCTGGCCTTGAAACGTGAGAAGGACGACCGTATCGGCTATTTCCGGCAGGCGGAGATGACCTATACCAATGAGTTTTATTCCGGCTTTTCTTTCCAGTTGACAGCACGTACACGGAAAGATGAGTCCTCCTACCTGATTCCTTTTTTAAAGAAAGAAGGAGATACCTACACCCCGGTAAAAGATTTCTCTATCAGTGCCGCAGAGTTGAAGTTGCGTTATGCTCCGAACGAGAAATTCTTCCAGACCCAATGGAACCGTTTTCCCGTATCGTTGGATGCACCGGTGTTTACCTTGTCGCATACCATTGCCGGAAAAGGAGTGTTGGGCAGCGATTACACCTACAATCATACCGAAGCCGGTATTCAGAAACGCTTCTGGTTTTCTGCGTTCGGCTATACGGACGTTATACTAAAAGCAGGTAAAGTGTGGGATAAAGTACCTTTCCCGCTGCTTATCATGCCTAATGCCAACCTTTCTTATACCATCCAACCGGAATCTTACTCGTTGATGAATGCGATGGAGTTTATGAACGATGAGTATTTCTCGTGGGATGTTACTTATTTCCTCAACGGATGGTTGTTCAACCGGGTGCCGTTGTTGAAAAAACTTAAATGGAGGGAAATAGTTTCCTGTCGTGGATTATATGGACATTTGAGCGATAAAAACAACCCGGCTTTGAGTGACGGTTTGTTCGCTTTTCCGATAGAAAACACACAAACAATGGGAAAAACACCTTATGTGGAGGCGGGTGTAGGTATCGAAAACATTTTCAAGGTGTTACGTTTGGACTATATCTGGAGGCTCACTTATCGTGATTCGCCCGGGATTGACAGATCAGGCTTGAGAATAAGTCTCCACATGACCTTTTAAAAGTTAAATCCTGCTAATTGCAATGTTTATATGACAAATAAAGACTGTATTAGTAATTAATTAATCTTATTTTTGCATCAATTTTAGTTTAATTTTAATAGAATAGAAATGAAACAAGAAATTAAACCCGCTACCGGGCGTCTTGGCGTCTTGGTAGTCGGAGTGGGTGGTGCGGTAGCTACCACGATGATTGTAGGTACACTAGCCTCTCGCAAGGGACTGGCAAAACCGATAGGATCTATTACACAGTTAGCCACAATGCGCATGGAGAACAACGAAGAAAAACTCATCAAGGACGTTGTGCCCTTGACGAATTTGGAAGACATTGTTTTCGGAGGATGGGATATTTTCCCGGACAACGCATACGAAGCTGCTATGTACGCCGAGGTTTTGAAAGAAAAAGACCTGAATGGAGTAAAAGAAGAGTTGGAAGCTATCAAACCGATGCCGGCTGCTTTCGATCACAACTGGGCAAAACGTCTGAACGGTACACACGTGAAGAAGGCTGCTACCCGTTGGGAAATGGTAGAACAACTTCGTCAGGATATCCGCGACTTCAAAGCTGCTAACAACTGCGAACGCGTAGTGGTGCTTTGGGCTGCAAGTACTGAAATTTACATTCCGCTGTCTGACGAACACATGTCACTCGCTGCTTTAGAGAAAGCAATGAAGGAAAACAATACAGACGTGATTTCTCCGAGTATGTGTTACGCGTATGCTGCTATTGCAGAAGACGCTCCGTTCGTGATGGGTGCTCCTAACTTGTGTGTGGATACTCCTGCTATGTGGGAATTCTCTAAACAAAAGAATGTACCTATCTCCGGTAAAGACTTCAAGAGTGGTCAGACACTGATGAAAACCGTATTGGCTCCGATGTTCAAAACCCGTATGCTGGGTGTGAACGGTTGGTTCTCTACCAATATCCTCGGTAACCGCGACGGTGAAGTGCTCGATGATCCGGACAACTTCAAGACAAAAGAAGTCAGCAAGCTGTCTGTAATCGATACTATCTTCGAACCTGAAAAATATCCGGATCTCTACGGAGATGTTTATCATAAAGTACGTATCAACTATTATCCTCCCCGCAAAGACAACAAAGAAGCATGGGACAACATCGACATCTTCGGATGGATGGGCTACCCGATGGAAATCAAGGTGAACTTCCTTTGCCGCGACTCTATCCTTGCAGCTCCTATCGCTCTTGACCTTGTGTTGTTCAGCGACTTGGCAATGCGTGCAGGCATGTGTGGCATCCAGACTTGGTTGTCATTCTTCTGCAAGAGCCCGATGCACGATTTCGAACATCAGCCCGAACACGACTTGTTTACACAATGGAGAATGGTAAAACAGACATTGCGTAACATGATTGGTGAAAAAGAACCTGATTACTTAGCTTAATCAGTAACCCCAAATAATAAGTTGAGATTGAGATTTACCATCCTATAAAGACTGGTGGATACTCAACCTCAACTTTTACTTTTTTATTGTACAAATTCCCCATTCGTTTGGGGGACTCGTGACACAACCGACTCGTAGTTTGTAATTAGTAATTAGTAATAAATGAAGCGTCCTCCCTTTCTACCTGTTTTTATAGGCACGGGCTTTGGCTCCGGTTTTTCTCCTTTTGCTCCCGGCACGGCTGGGGCGTTACTGGCTTCTATCATTTGGATTGCACTTTATTTTCTCCTTCCTTTCTCTTGGGTATTATGGCTGACTGCCGCTTTGGTGATTGTATTTACATTCGCCGGCATTTGGGCTGCCGATAAGCTGGAGACTTATTGGGGAGAAGATCCTTCGCGTGTGGTAGTGGATGAGATGGTGGGAGTGTGGATACCGTTGTTGGCTGTTCCCAATGATGACAAATGGTTTTGGTACGTGATTGCGGCTTTTGCCTTGTTCCGCATCTTTGATATAGCCAAACCGTTGGGCATACGTCGTATGGAAAGCCTGAAAGGTGGGGTAGGGGTCATGATGGACGATGTTTTGGCGGGAGTGTATAGTTTTATATTGTTAGTGGGAGCGAGATGGGTGATTGGCTGAAAAAAGTTGCACGGATGATTTCCCAGAAAGGCGGCATCTTCATGTTTTTGAGGGCGCAGCTTTCTGCTCAAATGGCAACTATTGCAGACTTTCTCGTTACGATTCTTCTGGTCAGGCTGTTTGATGTCTACTATGTATATGCCACCCTGGCGGGAGCTATCTATGGAGGAATCGTTAATTGCGTTATCAACTATAAATGGACTTTTAAATCGAAAGGAAAGAAAACACACGTTGCTGTAAAATTTATCCTTGTATGGGTTTGCAGTGTTTGGCTCAATACGTGGGGAACGTATGCACTGACGGAATCATTAGCGAAGATTCCCTGGGTACGCAACACACTTAGCCTGTATTTCGGAGATTTTTTCATTATTCCTAAAGTGGTAGTGGCAGTCATCGTGGCACTGTTCTGGAACTATAATATGCAACGCTTTTTTGTTTACCGGAATATAGATATAAGAAGTTTGTTCGGAAAAAGAAACTGAAAAACGGATTGAAAAGACTGATGAGAAAACGAAAGAATTAGATATATACAGATTGAGAAAACAGAAGATTTAGATAAAAATAGCTATAAACAGATTTAAACAGATGAATTACAGAGATTATTTACAACAGTTGATTTATAAGATTATCAATCCCCTGATACGCGGAATGATTAAAATAGGAATCACTCCTAACTTTATCACCACTACCGGATTTATCCTGAATGTAGTAGCGGCAGGTATGTTTGTATATGCCGGCATATATGGCGGACAGAACGATTTGGCCATTATCGGCTGGGCAGGAGGTGTGATTTTGTTTGCCGGACTGTTCGATATGATGGACGGACGTGTAGCTCGCCTAGGCAACATGAGTTCCAAGTTCGGTGCGCTTTACGATTCAGTACTCGACCGTTATAGTGAATTGATGACTTTCTTTGGTATCTGTTACTATTTATCAATGAAAGATTATTTCCTTTATGCACTCATTGCATTTGTGGCACTAATCGGCTCACTGATGGTAAGCTATGTGCGTGCCCGTGCCGAAGGCTTAGGAATTGAATGTAAAGTCGGATTCATGCAACGTCCGGAACGCGTAGTGCTGACCAGTCTCGGAGCTTTGTTCTGTGGCGTTTTCAAAGATATCACCGTTTTCGAACCAATCCTGATTATGATTGTTCCTCTGGCTTTTGTTGCCCTGTTTGCCAATATCACGGCATTTGCTCGTGTGAGACATTGCTACAAAGTGATGAAAGAATGAATTAATTTACTGTTGGACGATTTACTATTTACATCGTACATCCTAAATAGTACATCGTAAATAGTCCAATAGTAAATAGTCTAATAGTAAATAGTCTAGTTGTCTAATCAAAACATTATAATGATAAAGAATATTCAAATGCCGTCGAAGAGAGAAGCCCTGACTGTGACAGTCATTATGGCTCTTTTCCTTTTGCTGACAAGTATCTTCATCGGGCTTCGTTCCGAGCACCTGTTAATGGCGGTACTCTATTTAGTTTTATTTTTTGCCGGATTACCTACTCGTAAGTTGGCTGTGGCCCTGTTACCTTTCGCCATTTTTGGAATCTCGTATGACTGGATGCGTATTTGCCCCAACTACGAAGTGAACCCGATTGATGTGGCCGGACTGTATAATCTCGAAAAGTCTCTTTTCGGAGTAATGGATAATGGTCTTCTGGTTACTCCTTGCGAATACTTCGCTGCACACAACTGGCCGATAGCGGACGTTTTTGCCGGAATCTTCTACCTTTGTTGGGTTCCCGTTCCCATCCTGTTCGGTCTTTGCCTGTATTTCAAGAAAGAAAGAAAAACCTACCTTCGCTTTGCGTTAGTATTCTTGTTTGTCAATTTGATTGGTTTTGCCGGTTATTATATTCATCCGGCCGCTCCGCCTTGGTATGCCATCAACTACGGTTTCGAACCGATATTAAACACACCGGGTAATGTTGCAGGATTGGGACGCTTTGATGCATTCTTCGGAGTAACCATCTTTGATTCTATCTACGGGCGTAATGCTAATGTTTTTGCGGCAGTGCCTTCACTGCATGCGGCCTATATGGTAGTTGCATTGGTGTATGCCATTATTGGTAAATGCAGGTGGTATGTGGTTACTCTTTTCTCTATTATCATGGTCGGCATTTGGGGAACAGCTATTTATTCATGCCATCATTATATCATTGATGTATTACTTGGCATCTCTTGCGCGTTAATCGGTTGGCTGGTATTCGAATACATATTGATGAGAATCCCGGCGTTCAAAAGATTCTTCGAAAGATATTATACGTATATAAAGTAAGATTATATGTGAATAAAGTGAGATATATACCCATACAAAAAGCAAGTATATACTCATATAAAAGCAGATATATACCCATATAAAAAATAGATATAAGTCTCACAAATAGTGAAGAACAAGTACCGTAATATATTTCTCGCTTTTGGTATCATTGCCGTTCTGATAATGATATTCACTTTTGATATGGATTATCAGGAGCTTTGGCTGAATTTGAAGCGTGCAGGGGTATATTTACCTTTGGTTTTGTTGCTATGGCTGTTTGTCTACCTTATTAATACAGTATCGTGGTACATCATCATCCGTAGTGGTGGTAAGACGGGGTTTTCATTTGTCCGGCTCTACAAATTCACAGTAACAGGTTTTGCGCTTAATTACGTGACTCCTGTTGGGCTGATGGGAGGCGAACCATATCGCATTATGGAGCTGAAACCCTATATAGGAATAGAACGCGCCACCTCTTCCGTGATTCTTTATGTGATGATGCATATCTTTTCCCACTTTTGCTTTTGGTTAAGTTCAGTGTTGCTTTACGTTTGTCTCTATCCGGTGGGGTGGATGATGGGGATAATCTTAGGAGCTATTACTGTCTTTTGCTTGCTGATTGTTATTCTTTTTATGAAAGGCTATCGGCAGGGGATGGCTGTGGCTTTTGTCCGTATGGGTGGTCGTATTCCTTTTCTGAAAAAGAAAGTATTTCATTTTGCAAACGCGCATAAAGAGAAGTTGGAGAATATAGACAAACAAATTGCCCTTCTCCACCAACAAAAGAAACAAACCTTTTATAGCGCCCTCTTACTGGAATATACCGCCCGTGTAGTCAGTTGTCTTGAAATATGGCTGATACTGAACGTGCTGACCACCCATGTCAGCTTTGCCGACTGCTGCCTGATTGCGGCTTTCTCTTCTTTACTTGCTAATCTGCTGTTTTTCCTGCCTATGCAATTGGGAGGTCGTGAAGGTGGCTTTGCCCTCGCCGTAGGCGGCCTTTCCCTTTCCGGAGCTTACGGAGTCTATGCCGCTTTGATTACCCGTATACGCGAAATGGTCTGGATTGTAATCGGACTTGTACTAATGAAAGTAGGAAATTTTAAACAATCAAAAGAAAGATATTCTGCTTAAATTTATAACTTTGTCTGATCTATAAAGACTCTTATGAAGGGCTCTATAAAAGAACTTATAGAAAAACTTGTCAAAGGAGTTCTATTTGGATCTATAGAAAAGACTGACGAAAAGACCTATAAAGGAAACGACAATGAATAATTTTATCTTTTACAGCCCTACTGAATTCGTGTTCGGTCGGGATACGGAAGCGCAGACCGGAGTGTTAGTACAGAAATACGGTGCACGCAAAATAATGATTGTTTATGGTGGCGGTTCCGTGATACGTAGCGGCTTGTTGGCCCGTGTTGAGAAATCATTGCAGGAAGTAGGTATTCCCTATTGCATGCTGGGTGGTGTACAGCCTAACCCGATAGACACGAAAGTGTATGAAGGAATCGATCTCTGCCGGAAAGAAAACGTAGACATGATGCTCGCCGTTGGTGGTGGCTCTGTGATTGATACGGCGAAAGCCATTGCAGCCGGAGTTCCTTACAACGGAGATTTCTGGGATTTCTACATCGGAAAAGCCATTGTGACGAAAGCATTGAAAGTAGCCGTTGTGTTAACGATTCCTGCTGCCGGAAGCGAAGGTTCCGGTAACACCGTCATCACGAAAGTCGATGGCTTACAGAAATTAAGCCTCCGTGCTCCCGGTGTACTACGTCCTGTTTTTGCCGTGATGAACCCCGAGCTGACCTACACACTTCCTCCTTTCCAAACCGCCTGCGGCATTGCCGATATGATGGCACACATCATGGAACGCTATTTCACCAACACGAAAGATGTAGAAATAGGCGATCGCCTGTGCGAAGGTACCCTGCTTGCCATCATCAAAGAGGCAACTACCGTCATGAAAGACCCCGAAAACTACGGAGCCCGTGCCAATCTGATGTGGTGCGGAACGATCGCCCACAATGGAACCTGTGGTGTAGGTTGTGAAGAGGACTGGGCTTCCCACTTCCTCGAACATGAAATCAGCGCCATCTATAACGTGACTCATGGTGCCGGACTCTCCGTAATCTTCCCTGCCTGGATGACATGGATGACAGAACACAATGTGGATAAGATAGCCCAATACGCCATCCGAGTGTGGGGAGTGGCAGAATCAGACGATAAAAAGGCGGTAGCCCTTGAAGGAATTTCCCGTCTGAAATCCTTCTTTACTTCCATCGGCCTGCCTGTGACCTTCAAAGAACTTGGCATTGAGAATCCCGACATCGACCGCCTTGCAGATAGTCTGCACCGGAATAAAGGTGAATTGGTAGGCAACTATGTCAAATTAGCGAAACAGGACAGCAAAGAGATATACCGTCTGGCATTATAAAAAAACAGATATAACCGACAGCTGCATCATTTGCCTTTTGATAGAGGATAAATGATGCAGTTATTCTTTTTGCTATTGATTAATACCTAAACAGAAGCAAAAAGATTTTGCTTTAATTATATTTTGGTATAATAGTTGTGTAAAATACCTAAAATTCGTGATTGCTCCGTCTATCATATAAGAATACTTTTGCGGGTGTAATAACTATATATATCCGTTATGCAAAAGCTAAATTCCGGGGCTTTGAATAGAATCTTATTGTTTGTATACATTTTATCACTATCTACTAATGCAATAGCCCAAAACAAAAATAATTCAAAAGAGACATATCTTCTTCCTCCACACGGAAATTATGTTTATGGCCGGGTGATTGAGAAACTCTCTAAAGAACCGATGGTAGGAGTGACGATTCGTTTGGATGGTCATTCTACTGGTGTAATTACCGATATAAACGGTTGCTATGTATTGACCCTGCCCGAAAAAGGCGGTCTGGTTATCTATTCCTACATCGGTTTTGAAACCCGTAAAATCAAAGTCACTTCCCGGCAGAAAGTCGATGTGCAGATGGTAGAAGCTACCGAAAGTATTCAGGAAGTGATTGTAACCGGCTATAACTCCATACAGAAAGAAAGTTTCACTGGAAATACCACAAAGATAGAGAAAGAAGACCTGTTAAAAGTCAACCCGAACAACCTGATTTCGGCCATTCAGACTTTCGATCCCTCTTTCAGAATACAGGAGAATCTGGCTGCTGGTTCCGATCCCAACAGCCTGCCTCAATTCGTCTTGCGTGGTCAGACCGGTATCGGAGAAACGACACTTGGGCAGACCTCCACCTCCTCCATTTCGCGGGAAGTGCTAAGCGGTAATTCCAACCTGCCTATCTTCATACTGGACGGCTTTGAAGTCGATGTAGAAAAGATATACGACCTCGATATGAATAGCATCCACAGCATCAATATCCTGAAAGATGCTGCCGCCACTGCCATGTACGGTTCACGTGCGGCCAACGGAGTAATTGTCATTGAACGGCGTGCGCCTGAAGCCGGAAAGTTCCGTGTACAGTATTCCGGAGTACTTTCTGCCGAACTGCCGGATTTATCCTCCTACAATCTGGTGAACGCCCGTGAGAAGCTGGAAACCGAACGCCTGGCAGGACTATATGACAGCAACACCCCGGAAATAGACCCCTATACCAACGGTTACTACCAACGACTCAATAATGTACTGACAGGTGTCGATACCTATTGGCTTTCTCAAGGACTACGCACGGCTCTGAACCATAAGCACTCCGTTTTCATAGACGGTGGAGAAAACGACGTGCGCTGGGGAGTGGAACTGGGATTCAGAGGAACGGAAGGAGTGATGAAACACTCTTCCCGTAAGAATGCCAATGCCGCTTTTTATGTAGACTACCGCATTGGCGGACTACAAATAAAGAACAAAGTGACCTACACTTATAACAAAAGTACAGATGTCCCCTTCAATTCATTCAGCGATTACTCCCATTTACTTCCTTATATGCGTCTGTATGATGAAAATGGCGATTATGTGCGCCGTCTCGAAAAGTTCGACGGGGCTAGCGGCACACAAGTAAATCCACTGTACGAAATCAACTTCTACAACAGCTTCGACCATTCCGGTTATGATGAAGTAACCGATGATCTTAGTCTGAATTGGCGTATCACCGACGGTCTGCGTCTGCGCGGTCAGTTTTCCGTCCTGATGAGAAATTCTACCGGTGATCTGTACAAAGATCCCGCATCGGCCAGTTATTCAGCCAGTACAGGCAACATCAATGGTGAAAAAACAGAATCCACACAAAAGAGAACAGTGATAGACGGAAGCCTGTCACTCATGTACAACAATACCTTCAAGGGACACAATCTCAATATCTGCTTGTCCTCCAACATGAGACAAACGCAGAGCACTGCTTCCGAAACACGTTACCGGGGATTTCCGGGTGGCGACCTTGTCTCTTCAAACTATGCGGCAGAAGTATACGGAAAGCCCAGCAGCTCCGATAATACCACCCGCTTGGTAGGAGCCTTGCTCACTTCCAACTACACCTACAACAATATCTATCTCGCCGACCTTACAGGACGTATCGACGGTTCTTCCGAATTCGGTTCCGATAAAAGATGGTCCATGTTCTGGTCAACAGGAGCAGGAATCAACATTCATAATTATGATTTTATGAAGTCGAATGAACTCTTTTCCATGTTGAAGTTCCGTGTCTCCTACGGACTGACCGGAAAGACCAACTTCTCCCTCTATTCGGCCAAAGATATGTATCAGCTGCAAACAGACAGCTGGTATCCCACAGGCTACGGTGTATTCCTCTATCAGATGGGAAATCCGAACCTGAAATGGGAACGTAAATACACCCTCGACTATGGAGTTGAAATCGGACTGTGGCACGATAAAATCTATCTGAAAGCCTCTGCCTACGACGAGCGTACCATCGACCTGATAACCGATTATACCATCCCTTCCTCTACCGGATTCACCTCCTACAAAGAAAACATGGGAAAGGTGAAAAACACCGGCGTCGAACTGGAACTGCGGGCACGACTTTACAGTGACAGAAACTGGCTCTTCCAGCTCTACGGCAGCTTTGCAAGAAACAAAAACACGATTATTGAAATCTCCCAGGCAATGCGCGACTATAATAAAAGAGTGGAAGAACTGTTCAGCGGATATAACCCCGAAAGCAGCTCCGATTCAAAATATGCTAAAACATACCTGAAATATTACGAAGGAGCCTCTCTGACCTCTATTTACGGGATGAAGTCATTGGGAATCAGCCCCACAAACGGCAAAGAAATCTACCTTCGCCGGAATGGTGACGTTACCGATGTATGGTCTGCCGACGAATGGACCATTATTGGCGATACAGCTCCCAAGGGACAAGGCTCATTCGGTTATACCCTGTCCTATAAACAGTTATCCATGTTTGCTTCTTTCCTCTATACTTTTGGTGGAGATGCTTACAACAATACCCTCGTCTCCTATGTAGAGAATGCCGACATTAAAAATGACAATGTAGATAAGCGGGTATTGCTCGACCGTTGGCAGAAACCGGGAGACATAACCACCATGAAAGATATTCGTGACCGTAATGTCACCACCGGCGCATCTTCGCGTTTTGTACAGAAAAACAATACCCTGCAATGGAGTTCATTGACAATGAGCTACAATTTCCGTCCCGAACAATTAAAGAAACTCCATCTGTCCGGCCTGCGTCTTTCGTTCACGATGAACGACCTGTTCTATTGGTCTACCATCCGTCAGGAACGGGGACTGGATTATCCTTATTCGCGTTCATTCAATCTGACTACTAACATCATATTCTAACCATACAAATGAAGAAACTAATCAGCCATATACTAATAGCCCTGACAGGAATGTTAGCCGTTTCCTGCAATGCCTGGCTGGACGTAACACCAGAAAATGCGATAGCCGACGACGATCTGTTTTCCACCGGTTTCGGCTACCGGAATGCCCTGAATGGTATCTACACCAATCTGGCGTCCGACGAACTTTACGGTAAGCAACTAAGCTGGGGATTCCTTAGTGCCATCTCCCAGCAATACAATCAAAAGGCGGGAACCATCTCTCCGATGTATGCCGACGCTTCCGAACTTATCTATAACACGGTCGACACCGAACCCGTCGTGACAGCTATCTGGGAAAAAGGCTATAAAGTGATAGCCAACCTGAACAAGCTCATCGAGAACATCCGGCCCACGGACATCTCTTTGTTCGAATACGGAGAAGAAGAGAAAAACCTCATTTACGCCGAAGCCTTGTCATTAAGAGCCATGATGCATTTTGACCTACTTCGCTTGTTTGCTCCTGCAACGGCAACCAATCCTTCGGGCGCCTATCTTCCTTACCGCGATAAATACGAAGCCGCAGTGGTAGAAAAATGTACCGTTACCGATTTTATCGAGAAAGTCCTGAAAGACCTGCTCGAAGCGGAAGACATTCTGCGTAAGTTTGACACCGAATACCATCCCGAAGCGATGTACGCTTCACAAATGTACGAACCTACTCCCGAATGGAATGCCCGCTACCGCTTCAACTCCGGTTCCTATATAGACGATATGGGAGCATTCTTCTGGTATCGTGGCATCCGCTTCAACTATCTGGCATTGCTGGGGTTGAAAGCCCGTGTCTGCATCTATGCCGGTCCTGCCTACTACAAGAATGCCGAGACAGCCGCCAAAGAACTTTACAACACCTATTACCAGCAGAAACGGTGGATAGGCTTTACAGAAGGAGAGAACATTACCTGCAATCTCAATTCCCGATATACAAAAGTCTCCCACGACATATTGTTCGGCTTGTACAAGAAACAGCTGGCTACGGATTATGAACAGGCCGTATGGGGCTCTTCCTCTTCTTCGTCAACCACCCGTTTGCCGTTGGCAAATATCCCTTCCCTGTTTGCTTCGGACAATACGGGCGTATATACCGACTATCGGCTCACCTACCTGATCGGGACTACCAATGAAACCCAGTCGAAGTATTACACACTGAAGTATAACCCTTCCGTAGAATCAGTAGTAGAAGCAATGGAGAATCCGATGATACCAGTGATCCGGTTCAGTGAAATCTGTCATATCCTGGCGGAGATCAGTAGCTATAATGGCAAGATAACCGAAGGAATCAACTACCTCGAAACAGTTCGAAAAGCCCGTGGAGCTGAACGTACCCTTAGTCTGACAGTCAGCACCCGTGAACAACTGGATGCCGAAATACTGCTCGATATACGGAAAGAAATGATAGGCGAAGGTGGAACCTTCTACACCTACAAACGGATGAACCTCTCCACCGTGCCCGATTCCGACGAGGAAGGAGAAATCAACATGACAGGTTCTTATGTACTTCCATTGCCTACCAGTGAAACAACCAACTAATGCCCGGATAAGATGAAACGAATATTGCCATATACCATCTTCTGCCTGCTGTTCGTTCTCACCTCTTGCAGTGAAGAGCAGCTGGACGTTTATAATGGAGACAATTACGTCTATTTTACTTACATGAGCGATAAGTCTCCACAGAAAATAACATTCAACTTTGCTACAGATGCACCCTTGCTTCGAGAAGGAACCGTGAAAGTGAAAATGACACTTCTTGGCTACCTGCTCGAAGAAAATGCCACCTGTGATATTTCCGCAGTGGGAGAGAAAAGCACCGCCCGTTCCGGCATCGACTATGCCCCTTTGACCTCCGGCATCTTCCATAGCGGACTGGCGGAAGACACCTACGAAGTCACCGTCTATCGCAATGAAGACCTGCTCAACACAGACTACACCCTTACCCTTTCACTGGATGCAGTGGAAAACTGTCTGGTGGGTCCGGCAGAATACAAACACGTCACGATTCAAGTGACCGACCGGATTTCCCAACCTGTTTGGTGGAACCAGAGTTCGGCAGCCAATCTGGGTACTTATTCGGATATGAAATACCGTGTTTTTATCATTTTCATGGATGGTGAGATACTCGAATCATTGGATAAATACACCGGTATTGAGTTTGTCAACCTGATAGCCGACTTCAAGGCCTGGTGGAAAGACCAGTGGCAGCAAGGCAATTACCAATATTATGATACAGACGGAGTGACACCGCTGTATGAAACCATTCTCGATAACTGATAATAAATTATGAAGCGAAAAACAATACTATTCATTTCAATCCTGCAGCTTCTCGTGATAACCGGCTGTTATGACGATTTGGGAAACTATGACTATACAAACTCTACCAAAGTTTCTTTTGTGAACTCCGCTTCATCGGACTACACGTTTATGGTAGGCGACCTTTTCGAGATGGATGCGCCCATCAACTTCTCAACGGACATCGGGAATGTTGATGAACTTTTCACCGTTCAATGGTATCTGAACCGTGAACTGATCTACACAGGTTATCATCTGAAGTATCAGTTCGAAAAAGGCGGAACGTACGAACTGATACTGAAAGTCATCAATAAGGAAACGAATGAAACATACATCAGCAATAAATATACCTTGACGGGAAAGAACAGTTTCGACTGGGGCTGGATGATTCTCTCCAACAAAGGAGACGGAAAATCTTCTTTATCTTTCATCAATCCCGGCCTCCGGGCTACGCACGATGTAGAAAACATCATCGAAGATGGTCTGGGTACAGACCCGCTCGGGATCTATTACTATTATGTATTAGGCTCTATCTCCGGTTCCTACGTGTCAGGTTTGCCGAAAATCCTGATAAATCAGGGTAGTGGAAGTGTCACGCTAGATGGCAATTCGTTGCAAAAAGACATGTGGCTTGCCCACGAATTTGAAAACCGTAAAGAGCCGGAAGGCTTGAAGATAATGGACTTCGCATTCAAGGAAGAATATTACGTGATTTGCTCCGAACAGGGGGAAGTGTATATCCGTGCCGTAGGCACTGACAATAAAGCGATTCCTTATTACGGGAAGTACGGCGCCATGCCGTATGAGTTTGAGGGAGGTAGCCGTATCACCTGTTTCGCACCGTTCCACAACGTCACTTATTGGTGTGCCGACGAAGAACGTTGTATCTTGTATGATGAGCAAAATGCCCGTTTTATCGGCATTACACATTATCCGCAGTGGGGAGCAGTTTATACTCCTGCCATCGTCTACTTCAAAACATACGATCAGGATTTGGAAGTTCCCTCCGGTGTGTTGCGGGTGAACAATATGGGAGCGGGAACCCGCTGCCTGGCAATAGGGGCTTACGAAAAGAAAGATGTAGCCTCCAACGGCGGGCTGACATTTTGGTCAAACTACGTGTCGCTGATTGACGTGCAGGGAACCGGAAATTATGATTTGCACGAGTTTGCCGTAAAAGACATGGATAATAACTCTCACCTGATAACCGGTACGGATCAATACGGATTCAGCGGCAGCTCCTTATTGACTCCGCAAAGTGTCATTAAGATGTCCTCCAATTTTGAAAAGAACCCTTATTTCTACTTTACCGATGGAGATAAGAATCTCTATATATACAGTATGCAGATGCGCAGCCATATGCTGGCTTACACAGCAGGCAGCCGTATCACCGGCATCAGTGGAAGTCCTGTTGTTTGTGAGTTTTATGGCTATGGGGGAAATAGCACTGATCCGAATTTCCGGCTGGCACTTTCGCAGGAAAATGGGGATATCGCCATCATCGATGTAAACACGAGCCAGATGGTACGTCTCTTCGAAGGTTTTGCTCCCGATTTGGAATTGAAGACTTTTAGCGGGTTTGGCGATGTGAAAGGCATGGTATGGTGCACGAACTATGAAGGAGAATATTAATTGGAAAAAGAAAATAACCTATCAGTAAATAATTAATCATTTAAACGAGAAAAGTATGAAAAATAGACTGTTTTATTTTGCTGCTTGTGTAGCTTTAGTATTGTCTTCAGTAAGTTGCAGCAGTGACGATGGTGAAGAAGAAGATGCAGATATTCCCGTAGTGGGGAAAATTGCTGTTTCCGGTGCTTATAATGTGTATTCCCATGGAAGCCAGGGATGGATTGAAGCGGACAAGATAGGAATATATGTGTTGTCCGATGGCAAACCGCAGGATAACTTGCCGTATGCTCCGTCGGAAGTAGCGGTGGCTACTACTACAGAATTGGATGGTAAAACGTATATAGTATATGATCGTGATAGTCGTGTGACTGAAGATATTACGCTGAATCCTTCTTCCGAACTTGCTGCAGGATTTAAGGGTGGCGATCACACTATTTATGCCTATACGCCCTATAACGCAGCTTCACAAGATTATAAGGCTGTCGCTTTGCCCAACTTAGCTGTGCAGGAGTATTATGAATCAGAGTTTATGCCGCATCGTAATTATAGCTTTGCTTATGCTTCGGCTACTACATCTAGCTATTCTGCTGCAACTGTTTCTTTGGGAGAATTCAAACCATTGTTTTCTCAAATCACTTTACCGGGTGCGGGATGCCCGGATTCTTTTGTCGGTAAGAAATTTACTAAAGTGGTGGTGAGCTGTGACCATCCGATTGCCTACGAAGATGGAGCAACTGTAGATTTGTCGACAGGTAAAATTTCCGGTACTCCGATAAACAGTATTACTTATAATCTTCCTAATGGCGGCTTCGAGATAACTGCCGGGTATTTTGGTGCCAGTTTGGAGACCTGTTATATGATGATTGCCGTACCTTTTGAAACAGGGCTAACTTATACCTATAATTTTACTTTGACAATTGATGGACAGGAATATACTATTTCAGGCAAACCGAATGAAAAGATGTCTAGTATCAACAACTTAAATATGTATGGCATTGCCGGTATCGAATAATTATTATCTTTGTATCTGTATATAAATATTAAAAAAGAAAGCATGAAGAAATTAGTTTCAATTCTGATGATTCTGGCAATGATCGTTCCATTGGCCGGAGCACAATCGACGGACATCTTCAAGAAAAAGAAGAAAAAGAAGAGCAAGACGGAAGCGGTGGATAAAGCCAAGGCTGACTCCATTGCCAAGAGTAAGAAAGATGCTCTGCAACCTTACGCAAAAGTAATCACCGGCAAAGCCAAAACAATGGACGGCTTTTTTAAAGTGCATTACGTAGATGGTAAATATTTCTTCGAAATAGCCGACTCTCTTTTCGGACGTGATATTTTGATTGTGAACAGAGTTGTGAAAGCACCGGTAGACGCGCAGAAACGTAAAGTAGGCTATCCGGGAGATTACATCAGCGACGAAGTGATCCGTTTCGAGAAAGGACGCGGCGACAAACTGTTCGTGCGTGAAATCTCTTATCTCGAACATTCTGCTGATACACTGGGTATGTATCAGGCCGTATTGAACTCCAATGTTCAACCCATTGTGGCCACCTTCCCGCTGAAAACTGTCCGTAAAGAAGGAGAAACTACCAACTATGTGATCGACATGACCGACTATATCCGTAAGGACAACGAAATGTTTTCATTCACCAGCCGGGTGAAAGACAACATCGGAGCGAGCAGCATGGTAGACGACGCCAGTTATATCGACACACTGAAAGCCTTTCCGCAAAACATCGAAATACGTACCGTGCGTACCTTCCAGCGGAAGAAAGGAGGAGGCAGTGGACTTGAGAAACTGCTGGCAGCTTTCTTTGCCACCTCTACCACTCCGTTGACTTACGAACTGAACAGCTCTATGCTATTACTTCCCAAGGAACCGATGAAACCGAGATTGCACGACGACCGGGTAGGTTACTTTGCTGTGAGCTATAAGGATTTTGACGAGAATCCGCAAGGAGTGAAGTATAAAGCGAATATCACCCGCTGGCGTCTCGAACCCAAAGACGAAGACCGCGAGAAATACCTGCGTGGCGAATTGGTGGAACCAAAGAAACCGATTATCATTTATATCGACCCTGTCACTCCGAAGAAATGGGTTCCGTACCTTATTCAGGGAGTGAACGACTGGCAAGCCGCTTTTGAGAAAGCAGGATTCAAAAATGCAATCTTCGGCAAAGAAGCACCGACGGACGATCCTACCTGGAGCTTGGAAGACGCCCGCCATTCGGCTATCGTGTACAAGCCTTCCGATATTCCGAACGCAAGCGGACCTCACGTGCACGACCCTCGCAGCGGTGAAATTCTTGAAACGCATATCAACTGGTATCACAATGTGATGAGCCTGCTTTACAACTGGTACATCGTGCAGGCAGGAGCCATTGATCCGGGAGCACGCAAACCGATGTTCGACGATGAACTGATGGGCGAACTGGTACGTTTTGTATCTTCCCACGAGGTGGGACATACATTAGGACTGCGTCATAACTTCGGTTCTTCCAATACCGTCCCGGTAGAGAAACTTAGAGACAAAATATGGGTGGAAGCCAACGGTCATACACCGTCTATCATGGACTATGCACGCTTCAACTATGTGGCACAGCCGGAAGACAACGTTTCACGTTCGGGAATATTCCCCCGTATCGGTATGTATGATAAATGGGCGATTGAATGGGGCTATCGTTGGATGCCTGAATATGAAACGGCGGAAGCCGAAATACCTCATTTGAATAAGTGGATCATTGAGAAGCTGCGGGAGGACAAACGCTATACGTTCGGAACGGAACTCGACAGAAACGATCCCCGCAACCAGAGTGAAGATTTGGGAGATGATGCCATGCTGGCAAGCTCGTATGGAATCAAAAACCTGAAACGTGTGATGCCTGAAATCATGAACTGGACTTATGAACCGAATGAGGGTTATATGAAAGCTGTCCGTTTGTATCAGAATGTGGTGGGACAATTCGACTTGTACATGGGCCATGTGGCTACCAATGTGGCCGGTATCTACCACAATCCGATTTCTGTGGAACAGACAGACATGAAAGCGGTGGAATATGTTCCGAAGGATATTCAGAAGAAAGCGGTCGACTTCCTGAACAAGGAACTGTTTACCACACCGACCTGGCTGATGGATGATAAACTGTCCGAAAGAACTGGTATCAATACTTTCAATTCGATCTACCGTGTACAGAGCAGTACATTGAAACAACTGCTTAGCAGCCGCACACTTGATAAGATGACGGACAACGAACTGGTCAACGGAGCGAAGGCATACACAGCCAACGATTTGTTCCGTGATTTGAAGAAGAGTATCTGGAGCGATATGCAAGGAGGAAAGAAACCGGATGCTTCCCAACGTAGTTTGCAAAAGACTTATGTCAATGCGTTGATTGGAATGCTTGATAAACCGAAGAACAGTTCCGGTTCGCTCGGAAGTCTGGGTGGTTATTCGCTCGTAGCTTTCGATTTCCCTTCTGAAGCACCGACTATTGCACGCGGACAGTTGACTGATCTTAGAAGAGACCTGACCAATGCGGCAAATGCTTCCAGTGGAATATACAGAAGTCATTATCTGAACTTGAAAGCGTTGATTGATGCTGCATTCGACGTGAAGTAGAAAAATAATTTACGATTAAGTTCATTTACGATTAGACGATTTACGATGTACGATTGGAGTTAGTACATGGTAAGTCGTCTAATTTGTAGATTAGCTGATTGTAAATACGTTCTTTTTGCCCCATATTTACGACAGTATTAGGTGGCTTTGCCCCATTTTTGAAACATGAACGATAGACTTTTGCCCCATCTTTGAAACAAAATCAATGGTATTTTGCCCCATCTTTGGAAATTCTTTATAACTTTGTTGCTGAAAATCAATAAATTTGTGGTTTATGTTTAAAAGAGATATCTTATTTCATCTGGAAAGATGGAAAGACGATACGCATAGAAAGCCTTTGATATTGCGTGGAGCAAGGCAAGTCGGTAAAACAACGGTAGTCAACGAATTTGGAAAGCAGTTTGACAATTACCTGTATTTGAATTTGGAGAAACGGGAGGCAGCATCCTTGTTTGAGTTGAATGTATCTCTAAAAGATTTGATGCCTTTATTTTTTGCACATTGTGGAAAGATAAGGAATGAAGGAACTATATTACTTTTTATTGATGAAATTCAAAATTCAGCAAAGGCAGTAGCGTTATTACGCTATTTCTATGAAGAATTACCTGATATTTATGTAATTGCTGCCGGTTCATTATTAGAAAACCTGATAGATGTACGTGTTTCATTTCCGGTGGGAAGGGTGCAATATATGGCATTGCGTCCTTGTTCATTTCGCGAGTTTCTGGGTGCTGTTGGAGAAGAACCTTTATTATCCGTTTTAGATAAGCCTGAAATCACTCTCGCTTTCCATGATCGTTTGATGTTATTGTTTAATATCTATACGTTGATTGGAGGTATGCCGGAAGTTGTGCAACTCTATGCGGAGCGCAGGGATATTTTATCCTTGGAGTCCACTTATGAAACTCTTTTGCAAGGCTACCGGGATGATGTGGAAAAATATGCTTTGGGAAAACAACTTCCGGAAGTGATTCGCTTTATATTAAAAGAAGGATGGCATAAAGCTGGACAAATTATAACTTTAGGAGGATTTGCTGGTTCGTCTTATAATGCTCGGGAAGTGGGAGAGGCTTTTCGTTTATTGGAAAAGGCGATGTTGCTGGAATTAGTTTATCCGACTACGGCAACGGAAGTTCCGGCCACTCCTGAAATAAAGCGTATGCCCAAACTGGTCTGGTTAGATACAGGATTGGTGAATTATGCGGCACAAGTACAGAAAGAGGTTTTGGGAGCAAAAGATATAATGGATGCTTGGCGTGGTATGATAGCGGAGCAGATTGTAGCGCAAGAACTGTTGACACTGACAGATAAAGTCAGTCAGAAACGTTGTTTCTGGGTGCGTAATAAAAGTGGTTCTAATGCAGAAGTCGATTATGTGTGGGTGCAGGATTCTATGGTTTATCCCATTGAAGTCAAATCAGGGCATAACGCCCACTTGCGTTCCTTACATTCTTTTATGAATCACTCTAATCAGACTGTTGCAGTCAGAATATGGTCGCAGCCTTATGCTGTGGATGAGGTAAAGACGGCAGACGGAAAAGAATTCAAATTGATAAATCTACCTTTTTACCTCGTTGGAAAATTAGACAGCATATTGCGTCGGTTTGAAACAACCTTTGATAACGCGTAGTCTAGCAAAATCATAAGTTAAAGATTAGGCACGGATTACATAGATTTCACGGTTAGTGCTATGCTTGTACAAAGCAACCGTGAAATCCGTGTTATCCGTGCCTAAATTATAATAAAGCTATTTTTTTTTAGACTTTATCCCAATCCGTTTCAGCATTAAAACAGGGACAGGCCTTGATCCATTCTTCCGGTTCTATTTCGCCGTTTCCGTTCAGGTCGGGACTTAGATCCCGATGTCCGCAGATCCGGCAATTCGGATAATCTTTCAATAAAGCGAGAATCAATACCCGGAGCGAATGTTTCTGCCATTCGGTACGGGTATCTTTCGGTTGTCCTTTGCAATCGAGTCCGCCCTCATAGCAGATACCTATACTTTCTTTGTTGAAACCGCGGCTGTGCGCACCAATTCGTTCTATCGGACGGGTAGATTTTATATCCCCGTTCTTGCGGATATAGAAATGATAACCCGTTCCGTTGAATCCTCGTCTGCGATGACAGACGTCCAGGTCATATTCTGTGAAACTCTTGTCTTCGCGCGTAGCGGAGCAATGGATTACTATCAGGTTTATAGTTCTCATGAATGGATTAAATAGATTGAATAGGTTCTGTAAATTGCACAGGTTCCATAATTTGCATTAATTGAATCATTATCATGCCTCTGCTGCACTACGTTGTGCACATTCCTTATTAATACATTGTAAGGCAGCAGCCTGTGCCAGCTGATCTCTTAATGAGAATATCTCCGTATGCATCTCTTTCACTTTCGAGCTAAGGTCGAAATAATCCTTCAACACTTTTTCCAATTGCTGCATCAGAAAAGTATATTGGTCTTTCACCAGTTCGCTGAACTCTTTTACTTCTTGCGCCATTACTTTGCGCTTTTTGCGATTACTGCCCAGAAAGGGCAGGATCGTCATAATGATCTCTATGATTTTATCGAGCATTTTAATAAATTGAGGATTGAAAATTGAGAATTAAAAAATAAATGTAGAAGAAAACAGAAACCGCATGGAGAGTAACTGTAGAAATCACTCTGTAATACCCATGCGGCACTGTTTTTAATGATTAAGCTGCCGGGTCCGGAGCTTCTCCGCTTCCACCGCTACCGCTGTTTCCACCATCCGCGTCTTCTCCGTCACCCTTTCCGGCCAGGATGAAATCGACATTATTCTCGCCTCGGGTAGTGGCATGACTCGTATTCACCAGCTGAAGTGCCTTGTCTGCCACAAAACGAACATTTACTCTGCGGATATTGCGCACCGTGCAATCCTTCTCCTTTTCCGCCCCTTCGCTGCTCAACGTGATATGGAACGTGCCCAATCCGTCGATCTTCACCTTGTCGCCCTGGGTAAGCGACAGGCGCAACTGCTCAACAAAAGCCTCGATGGAATGCTTCACATCTCCTGCTGTAAGCGATGAGTTCGCTTCGATGGCATCGGCCAGCTTGTTGATGTCCATCACTCTCACTGTACCCGATTTCTGGCGTACATAATACAACATCTGTGAATCCGGCTGATTCACATACTTTCTGCGCTGATAGCGCTCCACTAATACATTCATACAATTAAAAAAGTTAAGGTTTAAGTAATAATATTTTCTGTCCTTGTTGACATTACAAATATACGAAATTTGAAAGGGAAAGTCAAGTATTTTGCTATTTATTTTATATCAATAATGAAATAAAAAAAGAAATTCCATACAGCTATATATTGTAATATAAAATTGTATGGAATCGGGGTGAATCTGTATCTATTTAGCATGTTTCAGCATGTATTCCAGCGGTGGGACGTATTCGGTGATTTTTGTCATTGCCGAATTATGCCTGAAGTATACGTTTCCCGTCTCTCCGTTGCGTTGTTTGGCTATGATTGCTATGCCTAGTTCTTCGGTAGGGTAACCGCTTTCGCGGTCGGTTGTTATTCGTGCGAGGGCGGGGCGGTAGAGTAATATCACGACGTCCGCATCCTGCTCGATTGCGCCACTTTCGCGGAGATGTGCCAGTTCGGGGCGGCCTGCGGGGCGGTTTTCCGATTCGCGGTTTAGCTGGCTAAGCAGTACCACCGGTACGTTTAGCTCTTTGGCCAGCAACTTCGCTTTGCGGGTGGCTTGTGCCACTTCCTGTTCGCGGTTGCGGTTGTTTTGGCCGGTTGTCATGTCGCAGAGTTGCAGGTAGTCTATAATGATCGCGTCGCACGCATGTTGGCTTTGCAGCAGTCGCGCGCTGGATCGTACGTGTTCCATGTTGACCGAGGTGCTGTCGTCTACGTGTATCGGCAGACGTTTGAGGTCGGCGGCTGCCGTGCGTGCCTCTGCAAGCTCTTGCGGGCTGACGGTTCCCGACCGCCAATGGCGGGCACTGACTTCGCTGGCTGCTGTCAGCCATCGGTCGGCCAGTCTTTCTCCTTGCATTTCGAGGCTGTAGACGGCTACGGCATGTCCTGCCATGGCTGCGTTTCGTGCCAGATGTAGTGCGAATGCCGTTTTTCCTACGCCGGGACGGGCGGCGATTACCACTAGTTCGCCGTTTTGGAGTCCGGACGTCATGCGGTCCAGGTCTGCCAGTCCGGTAGGGATGCCGGTCACTCCGTTTATGTTGTTGGCAATACGTCCTTCGGCTTCGGTCATGGTGGCGGTCATCAGTTCATCCATGTCCCGCATGTGGTTGTTGTGGCCGAATTCGCCTTCCAGACGGTCGAGCAGGTTGTGCGCGTCCATCAACGAGTCGTCGATGTCCATCGTTTCGTCTAGCGAGCAGGCGAGTAGTTTGTTGAATCCCAAGGTCATTTCGCGTCGTAGATATTTCTCGTGTACGATCTGCGCGTGATATTCGAGGTGGGCGGAAGTCGCCACTTTGCTGCTCAACTGGGTGATGCCGAACGCTCCGCCCGCCTCTTCGAGCTTTCCGCGGTGGGAAAGCTCTTCTTTTACGGTGAGGATGTCTATTTTCATTCCGGCGTGGTACATAGCCAGTATGGCGGCGTAGATCAGTTGGTGGCGCAGGACGTAGAACATTTCGGGGCGCAGCTTGTCGGCTATCAGTGGTATAGCCCTCTGCTCTATCAGGCAGGCGCCGATGATGGCTTCTTCTATTTCGGGAGCCTGTGGTGAAACTCTGTTTTCGGTATTCATAATCAGTGTTTGTTTAATCAGTCTTCGTTTAATTGGGATTCGTTTTATCAGTATTCGTTTAGGAAAGCTTTGTTGGATAAATAGCTGGCGGCGTGGAGCAGGTAGTTGATGTTTGTTTGGTGGAAATAATAATCTTCTACCTTGTCGATGGCGAGTTGCTGTTCCTTGTCGCTTAATTTTTTCCATTGCGTTGCGCTTTGGCGATGTTTTCTTTGGGAAGCTGCGTGATGCTGTGAAACTCATTCCAAAACAGGCGGAACTTCTCGTTGACGGCTTTCTTTTTCTGCTTGCCGCTGTCGGGGGCTCCTACCCATTTGTCGTATTCGACGACACGGATATGCAGGGACGAGTTGTTGGGATGGGGGACGATTTCGATGATCCCCAGGATGGCAAGGGCGTGTATGAATCGGAAGGTTTTTCCGACAGACCAGCGGAAAATGCGGCTCCAGTCGCGGTAGCTGAACATGCTTTCGCCTCTTTTGCACAGGTAGTCTTTGTGCTGCCGGTCGCTGTATAACGTGTCCGAATAGTTTACTTTCATCAGGATTTTCAGGAGCGCTTCTATTTCTCCGGCTTCTATGTTCGGGTCTTCTATCTGTTGTTGTAGCAGGGCTTTGGGGATAATGAGAAAACCATGTTCCATCATGGCTTCAAAATTGAAATTGTTCATTGGGTTATCGTTTTAAATTTCTGTAAAGGTACGCCGTTCTTGTGCGATGCGCAAGGGGTGTGGTTCCGTGCGGACGGGTGTGGATGAATAAAGGGTGCCGCGATGCGCAAATGGCTGTTTTTTTCTTCTTTCATGAAGCCGGGGAAGGAGTGGGGATGGAACGAATGCTCTGTTGGTGGTTGGCGGAGCTTCTGTTGGTGGTTGGTGGAGCTTCTGTTTGTGACTGGTGGAGCTTCTGTTGGAGAAAAAACAAAGCCTTCGTTTGGGGGGATTCGAAGGTCTTGTTTGTAGTGAAAAAACGGTCATTTTTGCCGAACGCTTTGTGGAACGCTTTTTTCTTTCTGTAAATAGCTGTATGATTGGTAGTTATCTTCGTTTTGAAAAAAAGTGATGAACGCAAAGTGGAATACATAATAAACAATAAAAGATAAATGATATATTTAAAAATATATAGTTCGATTTTCCTTTTATTTCTTGTCCGTGTTTTCGTTTTCTGTTACGCGCTAAACGTTTGTCGGCAAGTCAATGTGGGGAGGTCCCCAGTGTCGGTAGATGATTAGCTGCATTTCAGGACTGACATCGATTGTTTGGCTGGTGTAATACGCAGCAACCAGTTGTTCGTTCAATGTCTTGTTTGCTTTAATGCGTTTGCGCATTTTTTTGCTGGCGGAAGAAGCGTTTGCCAGATCGGGAAAATACTCCTTCGCCAATTCGGAGAAATACTTGAATCCATTAATGCTGTAGCGTTCGGCAGCTGGTTCATTGTTGTTCATAATTTTTTTATACTTTAAATGGTTAAAATAATATGTTGTTTGAAAAATTGCGCAAATGTATGAAATTTACTTTGATGATTAATGTAAATGTTTTAGTTTTTATTTTTTAGATTTTATGTATGTAAATTTTTGAAGATATATTTTTGTATTTTACTAAAGTAAAATGTGGGAAAAGTAAATATTAATTATTAATTTATTTTTAATGAAAAAGGAAAGTTTTACTTTGTTTATGAAACAAGTGGCTGTTGATTTGCAGCAGAGTGGAAATTTAGGGACTGCTCATGTATACAGAAGTACGTTGAATGCGATTCTTACTTTTCAGGGTTCCGATCGTTTGTCGTTTCGGGAAATCACTCCGGAGTGGCTGAAGCATTTTGAGGGTAGTCTTCGTGCACGTGGGTGTAGTTGGAATACGGTGTCTACGTATCTTCGCACGTTGCGTGCGGTTTACAATCGCGCTGTCGATCTTCGGAAGGCATCATACGTGCCGCATCTTTTTCGCTCCGTATATACAGGTACGCGGGCAGACCGCCGTCGGGCATTGGATATGGAGGATATGAAGAAGGTATTTGCCCGTCTGTTGCAGTCGGACGCCATCACTCCTGCCATGAAGGGGGCGCAGGAGTTGTTCATTCTTATGTTCTTGCTTCGGGGACTGCCTTTTGTCGACTTGGCTTATTTGCGCAAGAGTGATCTCCGGGGAAATGTGATTAGTTATCGTCGTCGTAAAACGGGACGTCCGTTGTCTGTGACGTTGACGACGGAAGCGATGTTTCTTTTGCAAAAGTATATGAATCGGGAGGAACAGTCGCCTTATTTGTTCCCGATTCTTCATAGTGACGAAGGTTCGCCAAAGGCGTATAGGGAATATCAACTGGCATTGCGCAATTTTAATTATCAGTTGGAATTATTAGGAAAGGCATTGGGACTCAAAGACCGGTTGAGCTCGTACACCGCCCGCCATACCTGGGCTACGACTGCGTATTATTGCGAAATTCATCCGGGTATTATTTCCGAAGCGATGGGACATTCGTCCATCACCGTGACAGAAACTTATTTGAAGCCTTTCCGAAATAAGAAAATTGATGAAGCAAATATGCAGGTACTTGATTTTATAAAACGATCTGTGGTCGGTGTAAGTGCTTGATTTTTATTCTGTTACTTTGTAGGTAACGGGTTGAAATATCGGTGTAAATATGAGCATATTTCTTAAAACAACCAAACGAAATCATACATTTTTTCTAATAAACTACTCAAAACAGGAATTAAACAAATAAAACACGCGGATTCTTTGTATTAGGGCTTTGTTAACTTCTAAATTTTGCAAAAGGTCTCCCGCCCCTCTGCCGCTTCTAAGAAGCAGGGGTAAAAATGTAATCGCATATTGTTTCATTTTTCCGTATTGACTACTCCAAAAGAGCAGGAACAAAGGTTTCTCCGTTACCTACAAAGTAACGGGCGGTCTATTATTGAAACTTAGTGTTTAATAATATATTATTAATGTAATTTTTAAG
>NZ_QTLK01000008.1:86506-108845 GCF_003602705.1 Bacteroides sp. AM16-13 | reverse complement strand
GGTCTATTATTGAAACTTAGTGTTTAATAATATATTATTAATGTAATTTTTAAGTAGTTATGAAGAAAAATTTTGTTAGGGTAATGCTTTTCGGGGCATTGACGCTTGCTACTGTCACTTATGTAGGCTGTAAAGACTATGATGATGACATCGACAATCTGCAAACGCAGATTGATGCCAATGCGGCAGGTCTTGCTGAACTGCAAGCAAAAGTGAATGCAGGTAATTGGGTAACAGACATTAAAAGTATCACTGGTGGATTTGAAATTACTTTCAACAATGGAAATAAATATTCTATTGTGAATGGTAAAGATGGATCTGTCGTTGAAATTGGAGAAAATGGAAACTGGTTTATAGACGGTGTTGATACTGGGAAACCGGCACGAGGTGAAAAGGGTGAGACCGGTGCTACTGGTCCTGTTGGTCCTGTTGGCCCCGAAGGTTCTGTTGGTCCTGTTGGTCCCGAAGGTCCTGTCGGTCCTGTTGGCCCCGAAGGTCCTATCGGTCCTGTTGGTCCCGAAGGTCCTGCTGGTCCTGCCGGAAAATCTCCTTTTATTGGTGATGGAACAGGTGAATTTGAAAAAGATTATTGGTATTTCTATGATGACGCTACAGATAAATGGGTGAAAGGTGATTATTCGTCAGCCACTGTTTATGCTGTACAGAATGAGGGATTACCTAGCTTTACTCTACATGTAAAAGATAAAACTACTGGAACAGAATTAACAACTATTCTGCCTACTGCAGCTTTGATTAGTAGCCTTGAAGGAGTGACTATTGAGAATGGTAAAATCACTGCAGGCGGAACAAAGGAACTTAAATTAAGTTATGCTCAATGCAAAGCTGATTTCACTTTTGGTATGGAGGATGAGAAAAAAGAATTTAAGAAAAATGACCTGTTAATAACTAATTCCGGCGTGTTGAATGCGTTGATTAATCCAGTAGGTCCTGACTTTACTGATAGCAAATATCAAATCTATTTGATGAATTCTCAAAATGAAGCTAATTTTGTTATCTCTAAGATTGAACAAAATAAAACTGCAAAACCATTGACACGTGCTACCGAAGCCAAAGTGAATCGTGGTGTTTACGACCTTACTGTTACACTAAAAGATGGCTTGAATTTGGAAACTGCCCTTCCTGCAGATGAAGCATACGCATTCTGTACAAAAGACGCATGGAACAATGAAATAATCTCTGCTTATGATGTTAAAATCAAACCGGAAGCAGTTACAAGTGCTACTAAACTGGTAGATGCAGCAGTGTCCGCAAAAGTTGGTGAGGTACAGGTTTTGGATGACTTGGCAGCTGCAGCTACCACCACTCCTATGGATTTGAGTACAGTCTATGCATATTATTATAAGTTGGCAGCCGATGCTCCTGAAGGTGTAACATTGGGGACGAACGAAGCCGGCAAACAAACCATCACTTCTACCAAAGGGCAAGAAGCAAAGGTTGAAGTCTGCTATATAACTACAAATGGTATTCCTTTTGATGGAGAAACTCATGAGGGCATTGATTATTCTAGCGTCGGTGGCTCCTCTGCTCCGGCTAAACTGACTGTCACCTTCAAGCAAATAGAAACAAAATCTTTGGCAGCACAGACGGTAGTTTGGAATAAATCAGAAAAATCCGACATTGCTGTGTCAGCAGCTAATATTAAGGCAATCAAAGACGCTATTACTACTGCTAAACTTGCTAGCTCAACTGCCACGGCTAACGATGGAGATAAAGTGAAGTTTAGTGGTATTGCTTCTGGTGATACTAAATATGATAACCTGAAACTGACAGTAACCGCTGCATACAAGGGTACTATGGAAGCCGTATTGACAGTTGACGTTGACGCAACGAAGCAAATTGTATTCAAATTACCGGTAACTGTTGATTATAAGACGCCTGTATTTACAAAAACTTCAGGTATGTGGACTGAAGATGGCAAGGTGTCTCTTCTGATTAATGAAACTAAGAATGCTGATAAGATTCAGAGCATCAGTCTCGAAAGAGAAATGGGCTCAATCTTTACTACATGGAACGCTATTACTGGCGGAGTTACTTCAGGTATATACAACAGCATTACGTATGATGTTGACAAGAATGGTGACGATCATGTAGGAAGTGTAGCTAACGATAAGTTCACAGTAGACATGGCTCACGCTAAAGACAATATGGCATTCTCTGTAGATGTAAATTGTCAGCCTAACGATGCTACTGAACCTGCTTCAATTGCTAACCAAAAGATTCAATTCATCTCATTATCAGAATTGCTTAAATCGGAATTTGGTGCAACGGACGCTAAAAAAGGTATCACAACAGCGTATACAGCTGAAACCATAGATTCAGAGATTGATGTATTAGGTGACATTGTATGGAAAGACAGAAAAGGCAAGGCAATGTGGCCGACTGCAGATAATAACACTTATGACACTGGTACTTTGACTACCGCTGACGCTGTTCTTGCTCTTTATGGATATTCTATTAAGGTAGAACTAAGTGACAAAACTAACTTCAAGTTTGATTCTACTGGACAGAAATTGATATTAACAGATGCTGGTAAGGCCTTGAAGGGTCTTGTGAAAGATTTGGTAGTGACAGTTACTATTACTCCTTCAATCAGCTGGAGCGCAACATCTCCTGCACCTGTGGTGAAGACAGTAACATTCCCTACTGCTCTCTTTGCGGATTAATTTGAAATCCTTTAATGTTCTATTAGATAGCTCCTCTATATTTGCCTCTGGCAGAGGTGGGAGCTATCTCTAGAATGATATAACATAATAGGAGAGCCCGTGCTTGTTGAAGTGCGTTCTCTCCATAAATATGAAACCCTTCTTCACCGAAGTGTGAAGATTATATGTTGAGAAGTGACAAAGCGAAGAGACACAGCTTGTGAAAGTCCATCCTTCCATCTTTGTTCTTCTATTAGAAAAGGGATGCCTCCCCACATTTCCTACTGGCATCCCTTTTATCTTTACTCTTGGGACGTCTTTTTTTGTTGTACTAGAATCAATTGCTAGTCGCCCATTTCCCTATAGGTAAAGGAGACGTCCTCAAGATACAGAAAGCCCGAGCTTGCGAAAGTCCGGGCTTTTCGTAATTTTGTGCAGTCATTATCCCCTTATTTTATCGTCCCTAAGTTTCCGGGGAAATGTGCAGAATGAATGATTGAAAAGAATCTTTTAACCTGCCATGACAAAGATTTCTATTAAAAATATATATCTTTGCAAGAAAGGCATTGATTAATAAAAGAAGAGAATATGAGCCATAAAATTTATCCGATCGGTATTCAGAATTTCGAAAAAATTCGTAATGACGGTTATTTCTATATTGATAAGACAGCACTGATGTATCAAATGGTAAAGACCGGAAGTTATTACTTCTTGAGTCGTCCGCGCCGTTTCGGAAAGAGTCTGCTCGTCTCCACCTTAGAGGCCTATTTTCAAGGAAAGAAAGAACTGTTTGAAGGGCTGGCTGTGGAAAAACTGGAAAAGGACTGGATCAAATATCCTATACTGCATCTGGACCTTAATATCGAGAAATATGATACATCCGAAAGTCTGGATAATATACTTGATAAATCGCTGACAGCATGGGAAAAACTATATGGTGCCGAGCCGTCCGAACGTTCGTTTTCCTTGCGTTTTGCCGGTATCATAGAGCGCGCTTGTAAGTTGGCGGGGCAACGTGTGGTTATTCTTGTCGATGAATATGACAAACCCATGTTGCAAGCCATCGGTAATGAAGAATTGCAAAAGCAATTTCGGAATACATTAAAGCCTTTTTATGGAGCGCTTAAAACAATGGACGGTTGCATCAAGTTTGCATTCCTTACCGGTGTGACAAAGTTTGGCAAAGTCAGTGTGTTTAGTGACTTGAACAACTTGGATGATATATCCATGTGGAATGAGTATGTCGAAATCTGTGGCATTAGCGAGCGTGAAATCCACAACAATTTGGAAACAGAGCTTCATGAATTTGCTGCTGCGCGCGGAATAACGTATGATAAACTTTGTGAAGAGTTGAGAGAGTGCTATGACGGTTACCATTTTACGCACAATTCTATTGGTATGTACAATCCGTTCAGTTTGCTTAATGCTTTCAAACGTAAGGATTTCGGCAGCTATTGGTTTGAAACGGGCACACCGACCTATCTGGTGAAATTGCTGCAAAAACATCATTATGACTTGGAGCGGATGACGCATGAAGAAACCGACGCCCAAGTATTGAATAGCATAGACTCTGAATCTACTAATCCCATTCCGGTGATTTATCAGAGTGGCTACCTCACCATTAAAGGGTATGATGAAGAATTTGGAATGTATCGGTTAGGTTTCCCGAATCGTGAAGTAGAAGAAGGATTTGTCCGTTTCCTGCTTCCTTATTATGCGAATGTAAATAAGGTAGAATCTCCGTTTGAAATTCAGAAATTTGTTCGTGAAGTACGTTCCGGCGATTACAGTTCTTTCTTCCGTCGCTTGCAAAGCTTCTTTGCAGATACCACCTACGAAGTGATTCGCGATCAGGAATTGCATTACGAGAACGTGCTTTTCATCGTTTTTAAACTGGTCGGCTTCTATGCCAAAGTGGAATATCATACAAGCGAAGGACGCATCGACCTTGTCTTGCAGACAGACAAATTCATCTATATCATGGAATTTAAACTGAACGGTACGGCAGAAGAAGCATTGCAGCAGATAAATGACAAGCATTACGCTCTTCCTTTCGAGATGGATGAACGGAAACTCTTTAAAATAGGAGTAAATTTCAGTGCGGAAACCCGTAATATTGAAAAATGGATAGTTGAAGAAAAATAGATAAAACAAAAAGGCGGCTCGTTTTGACCGGGCCGCCTTTTCTGTTTATTTGATTTCGATTTCTTCCTTCATATCGATTTCCTCTCCATGTGTATCATAGAACACATATTGCAGAAATGCGAGTTTTTGACTTGGAATAATCTTGATACCGAATCCGTATTTCATTTGCCACTTCCGTTTCAGGGAAACGAGTCCCTGATTGATATAAGCGGCAACATACGGATGGACGTGTAACGAGAATTTCTTAACCTTCAGTTTATTGACTAGGTAATCAATTTTACTCTCCAAAGTGTCCGTAAAAAGAATGGACGACTTGATAGTGCCTTTGCCGAAGCAAGTGGGGCAGGTTTCGGTCGTGTTGACGTCCATTGCCGGACGCACACGTTGGCGTGTAATCTGCATTAGCCCGAATTTGCTAAGCGGCAGAATATTATGCCGTGCCCTGTCTTTCTGCATATTGGCACACATTCGTTCATAAAGCTTCTGACGGTTTTCGGCTTCATTCATATCGATGAAGTCCACGACAATGATACCACCCATATCTCTTAATCGCAATTGGCGGGCCAGCTCGTCGGCGGCTCCCAGGTTTACTTCGAGTGCGTTACCTTCCTGCCCGTTGGCATTCTTGGTGCGGTTACCGCTGTTCACGTCTACTACGTGAAGCGCCTCAGTGTGCTCAATAATCAGATAGGCACCACTCTTGTAAGAGATTGTTTTACCAAACGATGATTTAATCTGCTTGGTGATACCGAAATTGTCGTAAATGGGAAGTTGACCTTTGTACAGTTTCACGATATTAGCCCGGTCGGGCGCAATCAGTGATACATAGTCTTTAATTTCATTGTACACAGCCTCGTCGTTGACGTGAATATTCTCAAAAGAAGGGTTGAAGAGGTCGCGCAACAAACCTACGGCGCGGCTGGTTTCTTCATAAATCAACGTCGGATACTTGGTGGCTTTTTGTACTTTTACCATCGCATCTTCCCAATGCTTAACCAGGACTTTAAGCTCTCCGTCGAGTTCGGCTACGCGTTTGCCTTCGGCTACCGTGCGGACGATGACACCGAAGTTTTTCGGCTTGATGCTCATCAGCAATTGTTTCAGGCGGGCGCGTTCTTCGCTCGATTTAATTTTTTGTGAAACAGAAACCTTGTCATTAAAAGGGATCAGTACGAGATAGCGTCCGGCAAACGAAATTTCGGACGTCAGTCGCGGTCCCTTAGTGGAGATCGGTTCCTTAACGATTTGCACCACTACTTCTTGTCCTACCTTGAGGGTGTTGGATACTGTTCCATCCTTGTCAAGATCGGGAAGCAGGGTTGCTTTGCTGATGGAGGTCAGCTTCTTTTTGTCGCTTAAAGTCTGCTTTACAAACTTTTCGAGTGAGTTAAATTGAGGACCCAAGTCCAGATAATGAAGGAAAGCGTCTTTCTCGTAACCAACGTCTACAAAGCATGCATTCAGTCCGGGCATCAATTTCTTGATACGTCCCAAATACATATTGCCCACAGAGAAAGAAATATTTCTTCCTTCGCTTTGAAGTTCCACCAGGCTCTTATCTTCGAGAAGGGCGATGGAGACCTCTTTGGGCTGTACGTCAACTACTAGTTCACTTGTCACTGTTTTGTTTCCTTATTATTGATTGAATCTCATTTATATGAACAACTTTTTTGACAAATTGTTCATTTTGGGTTAGCTACTTAAACAAAGAACAAACTTGAAAGACATTAGCTTCGCAAGTTTGTTCTTTATTTCTGTGTGATCCAGACTTAAAAATTATTTTTTGCTTTTATGTCTGTTCTTTCTTAGTCTTTTTTTACGCTTGTGCGTAGACATTTTATGTCTTTTTTTCTTTTTTCCGCTTGGCATAGCTTCACATTTTATGGGTTAATACTCTTGTTTATTATTTCTTTACTGAAATTGTAAATGTCTTAGCCGGTTTGAAAGCCGGAATGTTGTGCTCCGGAATAATGATCGTAGTATTTTTAGAAATGTTACGAGCAGTCTTTTGTGCTCTTTTCTTTACTACGAAACTACCAAACCCACGCAAGTATACGTTCTCATCGTTAGACAATGAATCCTTTACTGCATCCATAAATGCCTCAACTGTTGTAAGAACTGTCTGCTTATCAATTCCAGTTTTCTTTGTAATCTCGTTTACAATATCTGCTTTAGTCATTTTTCCTTAAAAAAAATATTATTACTATGTTATTGCTAATTTTTTGGACTGCAAATATATAGCTTTTTAAGCTCCTAAAAAAATATATTCTGCACATTTTTCTAAAAAAATAGTGGCATAGGGTTTTCTTAGAACCAAAAGAGTTACTTTTGTGTGCCTTTTGGATAGGATAGGCAAGATAAATGTTAGATAATACACTAGGAACGAGGATATGAACGAGTTTACTAAAACGATTGTAGAGTGGTATAAAGAGAATAAACGTGAACTGCCCTGGAGGGAGTCTGCCGATCCGTATCTGATCTGGATTTCGGAGATCATTCTTCAACAGACGCGGGTGGCGCAGGGGTATGATTATTTTCTTCGTTTTATCAAACGTTTTCCCGATGTGCGGACTTTAGCCGCTGCGGAGGAGGATGAAGTGATGAAATACTGGCAAGGACTGGGATATTACTCACGTGCCCGCAATCTTCATGCCGCCGCCAAAAGCATGAATGGGGTTTTCCCGGAAACGTATCCGGAAGTGCTGGCTCTGAAAGGAGTGGGGGAGTATACAGCGGCAGCGATCTGTTCGTTTGCTTACGGTATGCCTTATGCGGTAGTGGACGGTAATGTGTACCGGGTGCTTTCCCGTTATTTCGGCATCGATACTCCGATTGATTCGACAGAAGGAAAAAAGCTCTTTGCAGCATTGGCGGATGAGATGCTGGATAAGAAGCATCCGGCTGTTTACAATCAGGGAATAATGGATTTCGGGGCGATTCAGTGCACTCCGCAGTCGCCTGATTGTTTGTTCTGTCCGTTGGTGGGCAGTTGCTCGGCACTTTCGAAAGGCTTGGTGGCAAAACTTCCGGTGAAGCAACACAAAACAAAGACAACGAACCGTTACTTTAATTATATTTATGTACGTGCGGGCGCGTATACCTTTATAAATAAACGGACGGGCAATGATATTTGGAAAAATCTGTTCGAACTGCCCTTGATAGAAACTCCGACGGCTCTTTCGGAAGAAGATTTTTTGACTTTACCGGAATTTCGTGCACTCTTTGCGCCGGGGGAAGTACCGGTGGTACGTTCGGTTTGCAGGGAGGTGAAGCATGTATTGTCTCACCGGGTTATCTATGCTAATCTATATGAAGTGACCTTGTCTGAAAATTTGACTTCTTTCAGTGATTTCCTGAAAATAAGGGTGGACGAACTGGAGCAATACGCTGTTTCTAAATTAGTACAAGACTTGCTACAAGCATTAGAATAAGCATTAGAATAAGTATTAAGTAATAAGTATTGAGTATTACCCATGCAGTTTATGGCGCAGCCTAATACTTAATACTTAAAACTTAATACTTGATTTTATACTTAAAATCTTGCATCCTATTGTTATTCTGTTTAATTTTGGCAGCAGATTTAATTTTAAGAATCATAAACTTGATACAGATATGTCAGTAAATAGAGTGATATTGATAGGAAACGTAGGACAAGATCCTCGGGTAAAATACTTCGATACAGGTTCGGCAGTAGCAACTTTCCCGTTGGCTACAACGGATCGTGGATATACGTTGGCTAATGGAACCCAGATTCCCGAAAGAACAGAGTGGCATAATATCGTTGCATCCAACCGTTTGGCGGAGATTGTGGATAAGTATGTGCACAAAGGTGACAAACTGTATCTGGAAGGAAAGATAAGAACACGTTCTTATAGCGACCAGTCGGGTGCTATGCGTTATATCACCGAAATTTATGTGGATAATATGGAAATGCTGTCTCCGAAAGGAGCTAATCCGGGTGCAGGAGCTTCTGCTTCCGGACAACCGACTACGGGGCAACAGCAACAATCGGTTGCCGGCCAGCCGCAACAAGCGCAGCAGTCGCAGGCACAACCCGCACAAGATAATCCGGCAGATGATTTGCCGTTCTAGATAATGTGATAGTGTGCCAATAGGTTTTCGCGAGCTTCTTGGCACATTATCTTTTGTTTAATTAAAATATAGACTCTTTGGACTCAGATGGTTATTTAAGCCAATTGGCTGACATTTTCAACGGTATTACCGTAAACACTCCTTCTATCTCTGCTATTATTGCCATAGTATTGGCAGGTGTACTCCTGCTTGCTTCCGGCTTTGCTTCGGCTTCCGAAATAGCTTTTTTCTCACTTACTCCTTCCGATCGGAATGATATTGATGAACAGAATCATCCTTCCGATGAAAAAATAAGTGCCCTGTTGGGGGATTCAGAACGCCTCCTGGCAACGATATTGATTACGAACAACTTTGTGAATGTAACCATTATCATGCTCTGCAACTTCTTCTTTATGAATGTATTTGTTTTTCATTCTCCATTGGCAGAGTTCTTGATACTGACCGTCATCCTGACTTTTCTATTGTTGTTGTTCGGCGAAATCATGCCCAAAATCTATTCGGCACAGAAGACTTTGGCTTTTTGCCGTTTTTCGGCACCGGGGATTTACTTTCTGGAAAAGCTGTTCCGTCCGGTGGCTACTGTGCTTGTACGTTCAACTACTTTTCTGAATAAACATTTTGTAAAGAAGAGCCATAATATTTCTGTCGACGAACTGTCGCACGCATTGGAGCTGACAGATAAAGCGGAACTCTCTGAAGAGAATAATATCTTGGAGGGTATTATCCGTTTCGGCGGTGAAACTGTGAAGGAGGTGATGACATCACGTCTGGATATGGTCGATCTGGATATCCGTACCTCTTTCAAGGAGGTGATGCAATGTATCATTGAAAATGCTTATTCGCGTATTCCTATCTATTCCGGTTCGCGGGATAATATCAAGGGGGTATTGTATATTAAAGACTTGCTGCCTCATGTCAACAAGGGGGATAATTTCCGTTGGCAGTCATTGATCCGTCCGGCTTATTTTGTGCCGGAAACAAAGATGATTGATGATCTGTTGCGTGACTTCCAGGCGAATAAGATTCATATTGCCATTGTTGTGGATGAGTTTGGAGGAACTTCCGGACTGGTGACGATGGAAGACATTATTGAAGAGATTGTGGGTGAGATTCATGATGAATATGATGATGAAGAACGTACATACGTGGTCTTGAATGACCATACCTGGATATTTGAAGCGAAGACGCAGTTGACGGATTTCTATAAGATTGCGAAAGTAGACGAAGACGAGTTTGAAAAGGTGGTGGGAGATGCGGATACATTGGCGGGTATGCTGCTCGAAATTAAAGGTGAATTCCCGGCATTGCATGAGAAAGTGACTTATCACCATTATGAGTTTGAAGTGCTCGAAATGGATAGTCGTCGTATCCTGAAAGTGAAGTTTACAATTCTGCCGAAGGATATGGAAGGCTCGGAAGAGAAGGAATAATCTTGGAATCATAATTTTGAAAGCATAATCAAGCAAACGTAAGATGGCGTTATTTCTGCAACATAAGACGGATGATATACAGTGGGCTGTCTGGAAGATGGAAGAGTCTTTGGAGGTTCTGTTGGCTCTTTTGCCGGATGCGCGCAGAGTTTTCTGTGAACAGGATTTGAATCGTTTTGTCTCCGAACGCCGTAAGATGGAATGGTTGTCCGTTCGTGTTTTGTTGTATGCCATGTTGCAGGAGGATAAGGAAATCGGTTATTCTCCCGAAGGAAAACCGTATCTGACGGATCATTCTTTTTTCATCAGTATTTCTCATACGAAAGGTTATGTAGCTGTGATGCTTGCTTCTTTCACTCCGGCAGGCATTGATATTGAGCAATATGCTCAACGCGTTCACAAGGTATCCGATAGGTATATCCGTTCTGACGAACAAACGGAACCTTATCAGGGAGATATGACTTGGGGACTGTTATTGCATTGGTCGGCAAAAGAAGCTGTTTTTAAGCGGATGGAAAACGCTGACGCTGACCTTCGTAAACTCCGTTTGACGCATTTTATTCCTCAAGAGCAAGGAACGTTTCAGGTTCAGGAGTTGGCGACGGAGCAGCAAGAACTTTACTCTGTCGGTTATCGTATCTGCCCGGACTTTGTACTGACATGGACATTGAGTTGAATGGGGGAGGAAATGAAGTGCCTCTACCTGTTTCTCTTTTCTTTGTAATGTGTGATGTCTTGACATAATAAAGTGAACCCCGAAAGTTTGACTTTAACTTTCGGGGTTCACTTTATATTCGGACGCCCTCATGATTTTATGAACTCACGGCTTTTCAGACGGGTTCTTTTATGGTTGGTTTACTTCTCTTTTTTGTTAAGTCGGTAGCTCAATGCTCCTGACGGACATTTACTGATTTGTGTAATTAATTCTTCCGTTGTCGCATTTTCTATTTGCACCCAGGGTCTTTCTTTAGGATGATAGACATTGGGTAGCATCTTTACACATATTCCGGCATGCTGGCATAATTCCGGTTTCCATACAATGGTCAGTTCACCATTGGTGTATTCTATTTTCTTTTCCATATCTGTATTTATTTAATATGAATACCACGCATTACAATGCGCTTCCATTCCGGATGTTTGTGAATATATCCGGCTACAAACGGGCAAAGCGGTACTAGGCGTAAACCTTGTCGTTCAATGTCTGTCAGTGCTTTTTCTGCTAGTTGTGAGCCCACTCCCTTGCCGCCTAATGAGGCGGGTACTTCCGTATGTACAAGGTATATTTCTCCATTGTTTGATTTGATATAGTCTATTTCGGCTATTTTGCCATCGATCTGAAATTCATATCGATGTTTTTCTTCGTTGTCTATTAATTTATAATCTTCTGCCATAATTTTACGTATTAAGTTCGATTATAATATAAACACTTGGGAAACACTTTTGTTTTATGCAAACAATTATTCTTGTTAATGGAGAAAGTATTGCCCGTTCATACTGGCACTGGTCTTTTCGATCCCTTTCTATTACTTCTTCAACTGATATTTGTTATTTTTTCTAAGTTTATAATCTTTCCAATTGAACTGTGAAATGTCTCATTAAAGGCGCTTCCCAGGCGATACGCACTCCGTGAGTGATGCTTTCTCTACGTTCATATACATTTTTGAGAGCGGCGGCTATTACATTCATATGATTGTCTGTATATACTCTGCGGGGAATGGCGAGGCGGAGTAAATCAAGACCGTTAAAACGATTTTCATGAGTCACCGGATCACGGTCGGCGAGGATATAACCGATCTCACATCCGCGGATACCGGCTTCCAGATAAAGTTCTATGGTCAGCGTCTGTGCCGGGAATTCTTCTTTGGGAACGTGCGTCAGTACTTTAGGTGCATCAATGAAGATGGCGTGGCCTCCGGCCGGTCGTTGGTAAGGGATTCCGTATTCATCCAGTTTCTTTGCCAGGTATTCCACTTGCTTGATACGTGTTTCGAGATTGTCGAATTCGGTGTTTTCATCCAAGCCGATGGCAAGAGCGTTCATATCCCGTCCGTTCATTCCTCCATAGGTGAGATAGCCTTCGTATTGTACGCAGAAACCTTTTGCGCCTTCATACCAGTCTGAACGTCGTGTGGCGATAAATCCACCCATATTGACGATTCCGTCTTTCTTGGCACTCATTGTCATGCCATCGGCTAGAGAGAACATTTCCCGTGTGATTTCTTTGATGGTTTTGTCTTGATAGCCTTCTTCGCGCATTTTGATAAAATAGGCGTTTTCAGCAAAGCGTGCAGAGTCGAAAAGTACGGGTTTGCCGTATTTGTCAGCAATGGCACGTACTTCATGCAGGTTTTGCATGGATACGGGTTGTCCTCCGGCTGTATTGTTGGTGATGGTTACGATGATAAAAGGAATTCGTTCTGCATATTCTGTCAGGGCTTTCTGCAATTTATCAGGGTCTACATTTCCTTTGAACGGGATTTCCAGTTGGGTATGTTTTGCTGCATCGATAGTGCAGTCTAATGCGGTGGCATGGCGTCCTTCGATGTGTCCTTTGGTGGTGTCAAAATGTGAGTTGCCGGGTACAATGTCTCCTTCATGCACGAGATAAGAGAAAAGCACATTTTCTGCGGCACGTCCTTGATGGGTAGGTATGATATATTCAAATCCTGTCAGTTTCGTAATCATCTCTTTCAACTTAAAGAAAGAGGTTGCTCCGGCGTAACTTTCATCGCCTAGCATCATTCCCGCCCATTGACGGTCGCTCATCGCTCCGGTTCCGGAATCGGTGATGAGATCGATATAAACTTGTTCTGATTTGAGTTGAAAGACATTATAATGTGCTTCTTTAATCCATTGCTCGCGTTCTTCACGTGTGCTTTTCCGGATGGGTTCTACCATCTTTATTTTCCATGATTCAGCAAAAGGTAATTCCATTGTCGTAGATTTAATAGTTTTGAACGACGAATGTAGATAAAATTTGTGTGATTAACAAATATATGGTATCTTTTTGTTAGTGAGAGTTATTGGGTTTACTTCTCTATGGGCTGGTAATATATCAAAATGTAGTGAGTAGATAGAAAGAGAGCCGGATTTCTTAAAAGAATATCCGGTTCTTTAAAATTATGCGGTCGATTGAATATGATTTATATATTAGATTATCGGCAACCCATGGGTTGATTTGGAATATATAAATTAATTGATGTCAATCTCAATCGGACAATTGTTTATTTAGTCTTCGATAGTGATACCGTCAAGACAGAAATAGGTTGGAGTCAGTAGACCATATTCATCTTTTTTTGTCGATTCTAGTGAGAATTTTAATCCTTTAGTTTCTCCTAATGAGGTTAAATCTACCCACTTCCATTGATTGAGGAGATTAGTTCCTTCTGCCAAATAGCAGTCTACATGCATTGTTTTATCATAATTGTAGATGATGAGTTTGAATGAGTCGTTGCTTCCGAATATTTCTTCTTCACCATAATATCCTGTTCCTTCTTTCATGCTGTTATATGCAATAACACTGTTTGTAACATACAATCCTTTTACTCTATAGTCTTCCAGTTCATTGGGATTATCGTGGTCTTTAAATCGGATTGAAACTTCCTTGTTGAGATCAGAGTTTATACCATATCCACCGGCTCCAACAATGACGTATGTGTTATTAGTAACTCCTTTTTTGGTGACAGCACGATAATCATACATTTCAAAATCCTTGCAATTATCGACTGTACAGTTAGTAAATGCGAATCCATCAGAACCAAATCCATAATTGTCAGATGAAGTACAATCAAACTCAAAAAGTTTACTATCGTCAGTAAGAATAGTATGATAATAGTTTGTTGTAATTCCATTATAACTTGATGACCAATGTTCTACTGGATTTTTAGTGTCGCCCATATCAAGTGTATGAGTTTCGTAATTGGGCAGGCTAAGCACGTATGTTTTTGTATCGTCATCATCGCTACAGCCACAAAATACAAATACTGATAACAGTAATAATAAAGATAATTTCTTCATGTTCTTTTCTGATTTTAGTTATTAATTATTGATTATTTCTTGAAATGTAAGTTCTCAATGGTGGTAACTTCGGTTGATATTTCACCCATTTGTCCTGCATCCTGATTGACTGCGGTCATAATCTTCACGAAGTCTATTTGATCCAAGTCTACCGGACTGCCATTACTATCCACAGCCCAATCTATCTTGAAATTACTTCCTTCCTTGCTGTTAGGATGGTTGTCTGCATATCCCCACGGATAGCAATATCCTACCCATAATCCGTTCTCTAAAACGGCATTATCTTTTAGACGTGTTCCCTGGAATGTGATTTCATCACTTTCTATCCAAAGTGGATAATATGATTCTTGGTTATGGAAGCTGTTGCGGAAGATATATCCTTCGTTGCCTTGATTGTCTTTCCAAAAAACTTTTAGGTTGGCTGGATTCGGGCGGTGATAGGTTATCTCATATCCGCGTGTTTCTGTGTCTTTCCCGTATTCGCTTCCTTTCAATTCATACCACTCATCGTCAGGCTTTCCATTGCCATTTACATCTTTAGATACAAATACGATTCCCGGTTCTGCACTTCCGCCCAATGCTCCTGTTCCGGTTTTGGAGTTGTAGTAGGCATTGCCTTTTATCTTGAAGTCATACTCTCCTGTTACATTCGGAATGGATTGTGGGAATCCTAAAACAATGTAACCGCCGAATCCTCCCAATGTAAGGAGTGATTTCTGCTGGATTCTGCGGGTTGCTTCTTCTAGTATATCATCATAAGTAAAGCCCTCCTTATATGCTGAAGTGGTAGTGTTGATAAACTGTCCGGGCGCAGGGCGATATTCCCATACTTTATTGGCGAAAGCCAGAGGATTTTCCTTATCATCATCGTTGTCATCAATATCGCTTTGTGAGGCTTTGTCACTGAATGCAATTGTATTCGGATTAAGTCCGATGTTGTTCAGACGGAACATGAGTTGTCCTTGTTGGTTGAAACAAAGTAAGTCTCCATAGGTGGTGTAATCACGGGCTTCGGTGATATATACATTGTTGCTGTAAGGATTGATGTTGATGCCGTATGGCGTTTTTATCACTGTTCCGTCAGTTATGAAATTCTCACGGATTGTCTCTTCTGTTTTCAGATTGAACATCTTGATAGAAGAGGTCTGCGTGTTATAATTGTAATTGTATAGATAAGCAATCTCTCCATCGATGGCAAAGTTTTGTACTTTCTCGTTAGATTGAGTAACTTTGTTTGTCCGGCAGTCTATCTTGACGAAGTTATAATCGCCGGCTTCTACATCTTCGCCACGGGTGGCAACATAAACGGTTTCGTCCGGACCTGCTACTATTTTACCGGGATTCGGACCTACTGTTAGTTTGCTACTTTCTTTAAATGTGGCAATATCGACAACAGATACCGTGTTGTCTACCCCCAGTCCTGATGAATAGTCCAACCCGCCGGAATTGGAAATATATAACTTTTCGTTTTGTACACAAATACCGTCGGGGTTGCGTCCCACTGATGTGATAGCTTCTATGGATAGGGAGGTTGTGTCTATACGTGCAACGGTTCCATCGTATGAACATACGTATGCCTTTTCTTTGTGAAAAGCGATGTAGCGTGGTTGACGGGAACTTCCGTTTTCTGCCAGCATTTGAATCTGTTTCAATGAGCTTCCCGTACGAAAGTCTATCACTTCTACCGTACTGGAGATATTGACTATCACATATATCTTGCTTCCGTAGATGGCCATGTCATTGGCAGTGTCTCCTAATCCCCGGCGGTTGACTGCTTTGAAATAGTCACGAACCATTTGCTGGTTGCCGAAAGAAAAACGTGCCAGCGAGCTATTGTTCTGATTGAACAGTCCTTCGCATAATACATATAATTCGGCAGTACCCGTTTCTGTCGGATCGCCTATAATGCCTGATGTGAAGGGTTTGTCCTCCATATCATCACATGCCACGAATAAGATTATGGATGACAGCCAGCACGAGAATATATATATTAGTTTCCTTTTCACGTCAATATCTTACTTTATAATAGTTAATATCTTATTCTTATTGTCGCCCTTACGGATCGTCCGGGCATTGGGAAATATTTCACAATCTCGTAATTCTTATCCATCAGGTTCAATACTTCCACGCTGAAAGAGGTAGTGATTTTTCTGATCTGAAAGTCACGGTTTGCAGAAATGCTGTGGTCGCTATAACTATCCAATCGGTTTTCGGCAATGTTTTGTCCTAATGCATAGCGTTTTCCGGAAAAAAGGAATGAATAAGACAGATTGATCCACGGTGTTTCGACGCCTGCCTGTCCCGAAGCGGAGACGCGGGGAGTGTAGGCTATTTGATGTTTGTATGTCGATTCATACGTGTTCGGATCGGGCGGGGTGACATCTAAAGCTCGTTGGTATGTGTAGTTACCCGAGAGGTTGATGCGTATTTTATCCCAAGGTTGGAGGGACAGGCTTCCTGTGGCATCAATGCCTTTGATGTCAACTTCACCTAGGTTCTTCATACTCCATACGGCAAGGTTCTTGGTAGGGTAGGCGATGATTTTATCTGTCACCTTGTTATAATAGGCGTCAACGGTTACTGACAGATAGGGTAGGAACGGGCATACATTTTTATTGTATGTCAGTCCGATGTTGTATTGTTTGGCCTTTTCCGGCTTTAGTTGGGTGTTGCCTACTTCTTCGTAATATAAGTCGTTGAAACTTGCCAGACGGAAAATGTCTTTATAGAAGAAGCGGACACGGAATTCTTCATGCCGGAAAGGTTTGAAAGCGGCACTTACATAAGGGGTTAGCTTACGGTGATTGCCGGCACTACCGCCTTTCTTCACATCTTCATTGATAACGGTTGCCAATGCGGATGCGGAGATTGTTAACCAGTCATTTACGTATTTTCCGGCGAATGCTGTTAGCCATGAGTAACGTGTGGGGTGTACAAAGTTGGCTAGATCGGCGTTCATGGTGTTGATGCTTCCATCTGTGGAAAGTGAGAAAGAGAGGTTGCTCAACAGTCTGTATAGTACAGAAGCGGAAAGGTAATATTCCTGCTGGTAATAGCTGTTTTCTGTTTTCTTTAAAGAGTTCTTGGTATCGGGGTCCAGATAACGTTGATAGCTCCAATTCCACTTGGCAGAGGTTTGGAACACCCATTGCCGGCTGAATTCTTTCTTGTATTGACTTTGGATGAATGTGTTTTTATCCCACAAGTGTTGTGTGGAATGGTCGTTATAGAAGGTTGTAGCTTTGGGTAGTCCCCGGGAGGACTGAAAGTAGTAGGCTTTCAACCGCCATTGTTCTTTATCGGAGAAGTTGCCGTAAAGTCCGGCTTCGGCACGGAATGTCTGTACGTCTGTATTCTTTCGTTTTTCACGTGAGGACAAGTCTTCTGCCGCATTTCCATAATGTAGTGTGTATGGATAATGTCCGTCGGAGGACATCCATTCGCCATTGGCTGACATGCTCCATGTCTTATTGAATTGTTGTTCCAGTAGCAGGGAGGGATTGATTAATCCCCAGGAGCCGGTTTTGAAAGCTCCGGCTATATTGGTCTTTTTGCCTTTTGTGAATAGCGGCGTGAGTGTCTGTATATTCAATATGCCTGCTGACGCGAAGAAGAGGGCGGGTTGGAAGATGTTATCGCTTTGTCCGTTGTTTAGAGAAAGGCGGTCTACGTTGTCGAGCGAGAAACGCCCGATATCTATTTGTCCGGTTTGGCAGTCGGTCAGGGTGATTCCGTCATAGCCGACAGCGGTATGTTGGGCTCCCAGGCTTCGTATGGATACTGTTTTCAGTCCGCCGATACCTCCGTAATCTTTTACGGTCACTCCGGCAAAGTGTTTCACCGCGTCGGAGACTTGCAGGGCGTGCAGGTTTTTCAGGGCGTCTTTGGAGAAGACTTGCAGGGGAGCGGTTGAGCGTACTTCGCGGGTCTGGTAGATATCTGATACTGTTATTTCGGGAATAGAATATGTATGTGTCGTATCTACCTTTTGCTGTTGTGCAAAAAGTGGTATGGATAAGAATTGGCAGCTGAATGCTACAAAGATCACTTTATTAAATGTTCTTTTCTTCATTTATTCCTTTTTCAGTCTGTTGTTGTTTAAAAGTGTCCGGGCGAAATCCCTTCGACCGGACACGCATAAATAAACTTGGCAGAGTTTATCTGTTTTAACACACTTTCTCTGAATCAGAGTGATGAATGAAATGATAGACGACTTGTCCGGTTCATTAGACTCAACGCTTTTTCCTCGAAAGCAGTGAAACTTATTTGCATGGTAGGTCTTCTGACTTATTCCTGTTACAAACGCCTTCCCGGATTGGTCTCCAGTGGCAATGAGTGAATTGCTTGTAACTTGTATGGAACTTACAGCAGCGGGACTGTTCAGGACTTGCACCTGATTCCCTTTTAATTGCTTCCCCCGCATGGGAGTCGCAAACCAATGCGCGACAAAGATAGGGAGTTTATTTGTTTTTTCCAAAGAGATGTTCTTTTTCTTTCGTCTTGATACGAAAGAGAAAGAACCAAAAAGAAAGGATCAAGGCTGCGTTTTTTCAGCTACTCCGGTGCTTCCTTCGGCTAAAGGGCAGAAACTCGCTACGCTCAAACAGTCTGCCCTTTTTGACGCCGAAGAAAACACCTGCGCTTGACGCTGAAAAAACGAGGCCGGGAGACCATGCGGGGTGGGCGGTGTGGCGTGGCACGTGTGTGGGCGGCGTGGGGGCTTATTGTTCGCCTTTCATTAGCAGGTATTCTTCGATGGTTTGCGCGGGAGCATCTTTCAGAAGTACTGTCTTATCCTTGTTTAGGAGGTAGAGGGTAGGGATGGCTTTCAGGTCATACAGTTGTTGTTCCTTGATAGCGAAGGTCTTATCATATCCGTTAACCCATTCTTTGGGGAATTCATTTAGGTGTTTTCGCCATTCGTCCAACTCTTCGTCGGGATAAATGGAGAGGACTGTTAGTCTCTTTTGTTCCAGAAGTTGATTGATGATAGGGGCGTTTTTTAATGCTTCGATTGTCTCCGTGCAGGCATGGCATCCCGGGTTATTGATAAATAATAAGGTATAGTCCGATTTTTGTTGATAAAGAGAACCCTGTGCGCCGGAAGCTAATGTATAGTTAAAATTCAGTGCTTTGGTTCCGATACGGTTTTTCTGAGCCAGTTCGCGACGGGCTTTGGGACGTACCTTTTCTATTTCTTCCAGTACGGGAGAAGCCAATATGGCATCCAGTACAGGGATATAAAACTCTTCGTTACGCATCGGGGAGTTAGGGTCGTACAGATATTTGTCTGCCAAGTCGGTGATGTAAGTGAATACTTTCTTATTCACATTTGTCCGTTCGATTGTTTTCTGCATAGCTTGCTGTGCAGTTTCCAATGGAACATGGTTCAGTATATCACAATAGTCCGCCCAAGCTTGTTCGGTCACTTCGGGATGATGGACATAATTGGTATCGGCAAAGTTTACGTTATCCCAATAGTGCTTTACTAGGAAATCTGCCCGTAGCTCGGGTGCTGTCAGCATTGGCGGGATGGCAGGTAGCGTAAAGGAGGTGATGGTATCTTTGGGAGCTTCTTTGGAGTTTTGGCTGGATGCATTCCCGCTTTTGCAAGCGCAAAGCAGTAGAATACAGAAGACTGGGATAAGATTTATATTTGTTCTCATAACTTGCTGAATTGTTTTCAATTTACTATCGGTGAGCAAAGATAAAAAAACTATGTGTGAAAATGCACTGTTTTAATGAAAATGCTATATTTGTGTCGGCAAACAAACATACAATGCATATCTATGATTAAATCCACCTACATATTCTTCGTTTTTTTTATGCTGACGGCTGTGTGGAGTTGCAACCGACCTTCTGACATGCAGCGGGAACATCCTGCCGTTTCTCCCACGTTCTATGCCGACAGTCTTTGTACATTGGGGCGTGGTATCCGCTTGATTAAGGAGGAGAAGGAAAGGCTGGCTTTCCCGCCGCTAGATTCCGTGTTCCGGCTTCCGGTGGACGATGTGCTCACTACCGAAGAATTGCGCCGTTTATCTTCCGAATCTCTCCGCCGGTTAATGATATACTTCAATCTGATGATGAACTTTGAGTCCGGCTATCAGTATTTTGATTCGTTGGAGCGGGCGAAACACCCTGTTGTCTCCCGTTATTGCCGCAGGGAACTGTGGGTGGTAAAGGCGCAGATGCTTATGGCGCTCGACCGCCATGCGGAGGCGGTGGACTATCTCAACCGAGCGATGGCACTGAAAGATGAGAATAACGACCCGTTGAGCGAGATATTTTGTACAGCTACGGCAGGCATCACCTATATGGGTGTCGACACTATCAGCACTCGTGCCGAGTCCGCTTTCCGTAGAGCCTGCCGAGTGGCAGAACGCTCGGGCCTAAGCAACTATTGGCTTTATCCGCAAGCTATCGGGCGGCTTGCCGATATATACCTTCAGCAGGGGAAGTATGAAGAAAGTATCTCCCTCTGTCGTGAAGCTATCCGTCTATGTGAGAAGTCGGGCAGCTATCACGGCAAGCTGGTGGCGGCGGAGATTCTGACGGAAGCCTACCGCCTGCTCGGGCTCTATGATGAAGCGTTTCGCTATTGTGCCGTAGGAACGGGCGAGCCGGCACGTGCCGAAGTTGACAATAACTTGATAGGTCGTTTCTTCATTGCGAAGGCGGAGATACACAACAATCTGAATCGCCCCGACTCCGCACTCCTGGTTCTTGCGCAGGCCGACAGTTGCTTTGACCGGACGAAGAACGACTACTATCATTTGATGGTGCAGATAGATCGGATGTATTATCTTGCCGCCTTTCCCGATTCTGTGAATGTGGCTTTGAGAGGCTTTGCCGCACTTGAAGGTAAAGTTCCCCGTCATCGCCTGCCATATTATGACTATTATTACGGTGCCACCCTTGTCCGCGTCGGTAAATGGTTGGAGGCAATCCCCCTGCTTCGGAAATCTATTGGCGAGTTGAAAGATATATCCGAGCTTCACCCTGCTTCGGAAGCGGCGGAATTGTTAATGGAAGGCTATCGCCACACGGGGCGGGCGGTGGATATGCTTACTGTCTTTCCCGAATATCGGATGATGAGAGATTCGGTGACCCGCAAAGACAAGATACGCCAGTTGGCATCGGCAAATATCCGTTTCGAAACACAGAAGAAAGAACAGGAGAATCGTCTGCTGACTGCCGAAGTCCGTCTTCAGGATACCCTGTTGCATGTGTATTTCATAGCCGGAGTGTGTACATTGCTACTCGTCTTTTTTATAGCCGGCTGGATGGTGATGCGCCACCGCAATCTGCGGCTCCGGTGGCAGCTCGAGGCGCAGGAACATGAGCGGGCTGACGAACGGTTGCGTGATCAGGAAAGCAGGCTTCACGAACTGATAGCCGCCCGTCAGGACTTGTACGAACGCAACCGTTCCCTTATCCGCCAGCTTTCTGATATCCAGGCGCGCCACCGCAACACGTGCGAACTTGACAGCGTGATGGAAAGCCTGCAATCCCACTTGCTCACCCGTAAGGAAGAAGAGGATTTCCGTAACGCCTTTTTGTCCGTCTACCCGTCGGCGCTGCTGCATCTTCGTGAAGCCTGTCCGGCGGTGACACGTAGCGAGGAACTGTTTTGTATGTTGGTTCTGCTCAAGCAATCCAACGAAGAACTGGCGCGGACGCTCGGCATCAGCGTGGCAAGTGTGTCCAAAACCCGATACCGCATCCGTGTGAAGCTTGGTCTGCCCGAAGGTTCGGACACTGATGCGGAAATCCGTCACATTATGGCAGGGGAAGATTTATAGAATCGGTTCTTCCAGTCATTCAGCAATATTAATCCGGAACTTTCATCATTAAACAAAAAATGTCTATCTTTGTTGTCAATATACACAACCAATACATTAATAATGGGAAGATTTATTAATCCCTTTACCGACTATGGCTTTAAGTTTTTATTCGGCAGAGAGGTAGAAAAGGAGTTATTAATCGACT
>NZ_QTLK01000008.1:0-86496 GCF_003602705.1 Bacteroides sp. AM16-13 | reverse complement strand
TAAGTTTTTATTCGGCAGAGAGGTAGAAAAGGAGTTATTAATCGACTTCTTGAACGATTTGCTCTCTGGAGAGCACGTGATTACCGACATCCAGTTCCTTAACAACGAACAGCAGCCGGAAGTAAAAACAGAACGGGGGATTATCTACGATATCTACTGTATGACTGACACAGGTGAACGGATAATCGTAGAAATGCAGAATCGTGAGCAACCTTACTTTAAAGATCGTGCTCTCTTCTACCTCTCTCGTGCGATTACGCAACAAGCTAAAAGCGGTCCTTGGGACTTCCGGTTGGATGCTGTATACGGAGTGTTTTTTATGAACTTTGTGATTGACAAGGACATGCCTGCGAAGATAAGGACTGATGTAATCCTTTCCGACCGGGATACAGGACAGCTTTTCAATAACAAGTTTCGGCAGATTTTTATCGAACTGCCTAACTTTGACAAAGAAGAGGATGAGTGTAGTAACGATTTTGAACGATGGATTTATGTATTAAAGCATATGGATACACTTGATAGAATGCCTTTCAAGGCACGTAAAGCCGTTTTTGAACGACTTGAGAAGATGGCCTCCAAAGCGAATATGACTCCGGAGGAAAGAGCTCAATATGAGAAGGAATGGAAAGTTTATAACGATTATTTCAATACGTTGGACTTTGCCGAACAGAAAGGTATGTTGAGAGGAAAAGAATCGTCCGCCCGTATGATGAAATCCAAAGGTTTGGCTATCGATTTAATTTCAGAATGTACGGGACTCACTGCTGAAGAAATTGAGGCATTGTGAAAAGATAGATAACAAACAGTAAGGGCGGCTCGTTAAAAAACGGGTCGCCCTTACTGTTTGTATGCGCCAAGCCTTTTCCTGACAGCCTCTTCTCTATTTTGTCCATGAATCTGTCCATTCCCATTTTGTCCTTCGTCGGGCTGAAATAATTATTTTTGCCCCGGCGAATAAAAGTTTAGCCTATATTGTTTGCTGTTTTTCGGCTTTTCTTTATCTTTGTCACTGCCCTTGTGAGAGAGGGCGTGATTTTTAGATAACGGAAAGCGTTTGAAGAATATCATCTTCGTCAATCAAACTTCGCACCTTTGACTTGTCACCGTGAAGATGAATGCAACAAATGCTCACGTTCCATTGTTTATATGGATGCCTGTTTGCGCCCCCGCTTCCCCCTCCGTCCGGAGAGGGGAGGGGGACGATACACAAGCTTTATATACGCCAATGGCGTGAGTGTTCTGTTGCTTATCTACGGTATGGGCAGTGCGAAGGCCCCGATTGACGGATAAGCATACGGACACTTACGCCTTTCTTGTATATAAATTTTTGTAATCTTATGTTACAGGTATGAGAATGAAAAACAAACAAAACGTAGCGTGGAGTACATTCCGTTACTTCGTACTGGCATTTTTGCTATGTCTATCGGTTGTTCCCTTGCGCGGTCAGCCGGATGCTGCCGTCCTTTCCTCACCTTCGGCAGACAGCCTGATTATTTTCAGCTATCCTTCACGTATCCGGATGTTCAAGACGGAATATGCGGACAACCGACTGTCGTTGCGGAAGTTGAAGAAACGGCTGCGCACCTTTCGTAAACGTCAGGACACCCTCTACGTGCAGAGCTATTCCGGCAGTTGGGACGATGAAAAGTCGAATCTGCGCGCCGCCTACTGGCGTGCCAACAATCTGAAAGGCTATCTTATCGACCACTACGGACTGCGCGAGCGGCATTTCCGGACACTCAACCACCCGTTGGCTCATCCCTTGTGGGGAGAAGTCGTCGTGGTAGGTTGCCGAGGTTTCCAAGATTGCCAAAGCGAGATTCCGCAAAACCGGCAAGAGCCTGCAAGTGCGGCGAGGCGACAGGAACAACAGGAAGCCCTTCCGGTTGCCTTGCAGGGAGACAAAGAGCCTGTTGACTCTTCCGCCGTGGCTGCCACGGCTGTTGTGCCGGATGCAGCTACTGCACCTGTTGCACCCGATGCAGCTACTGCTCTTTCTACTTCGGTTGCTTCTTCTGCTTCAGTTACTCCTTCTTCTTCCACCGCTTCCACCTCTACAGCTACCTCGCCTTCACTTCCCGCCAACGGTCGTTACCTTGGCGTGAAAACCAACCTTGCCGCTTGGGCGGGCACGATTATGAACGTGGCGGCGGAAGTGCAGGTCGGCAAGCATCTTTCCGTAGAGTTGCCGATATTGTGGTGTCCGTGGCACATCAGCGGCAAACATGCCGTGAAGACCTTCACCCTGCAACCCGAAGCCCGTTACTGGCTCTCGAAGCCCGGCTCGGGACATTTCTTCGGTCTTCATGCCCACGTAGGCTGGTTCAATGTGAAGTGGAATCGCGACCGTTATCAAGACGCCGACCGTCCGTTGCTGGGCGCGGGCGTCAGCTATGGTTATCTGTTGCCGCTCGGCGGACATTGGGCGGGAGAATTTACCCTCGGTGCAGGCTATGCCAACATGAAGTACGACACCTATTATAATATAGACAACGGCGCACGGATAGACACACGGACGAAGAACTACTGGGGCATCACCCGCATGGGGCTTTCTATCGTCTATCGCTTCAACCTTAAAAAGTAACGGCTTATGAAACAGAAATATGCTATAGGATTTATCACCTTCATGTTGGCAACCGTCCTTGCCGCTTGTGTACACGACTATCCCGCGATGACACCGGACGGTGAGGAAGGCATCGACCCCACGCTTGTAGAGGTCAGTACCGAAGTGACCCTCGACCTCGAACTCCTACCACTGGAAATCATCACCAACAAGGCACACCGCGGAATCACAAAAGCCCGTGCCGGAGAACAAACGGATTACCGCCGCCGCTTCATCATCGAAGCATGGCGCGACGGCAAACCGGCAGCCCGGCAAGTGACCGTCATGGACAATGCCGACGAAGCCGGCAACGGGAAAATCACGCTCCCTGTCCATTTGAAGCTGTACGCCGTAGAATACACCCTCGCCGTATGGACGGACTACGTTGTGGCAGGCACGACCACCGACCTCTATTATAATACGGAGAACTTGCAGCAAGTAACTTGCACCACGCCCTACACCGGAAGCACTGGCTACCGCGATTGCCTCTACGGCAGCACCACCCTTGACCTGCGCCCCTACCGGGACGAATGGAACGTCCGCGTACAAGCCAAAGTCGACATGGTGCGCCCGTTGGCAAAATACCGTATTATCGCCACCGACGTGCAGGAGTTTCTGGCAAAAACACAGCGGCAACGCGATGCTGAAGGCGGCAACAACACCTACACCGTCACCTTTTCCTACGGGTTCTATTTCCCGTTAGGATTCAACACCGCCACGGGCAAGCCGATGAACTCCGTGCAGGGCGTGACGTTCTCCACCCCTCTCACCATCCCCGACGACGGCACGGAGAAATGTCCGCTAGGTTCGGACTTTATCTTCGTGAACGGCACGGAATCCTTTGTGCCCCTGAATATTGAATTGGCGGACGCCAACGGAAAGGTAGTGTCGCGTACCCGGGGACTGGAAGTGCCCTACCGGCGGGGACACCTCACCACCCTGCGAGGCAACTTCCTCACCAACGAAATGCAGGGAGGCATCAACATCGACACCGGATATGACGACGAGATAGACATCGACCTCGATTCTTTCTGAAATGACAGGTCAATATAATAAAACAAATTTAATCACAGTAAACGATGAACAGAAGTATGAAAAAGAACCTTTTCTTCGGGTTAATGGCTCTGGCAGGGCTATTCACCTCGTGCAGTCAGGACGACACCGACGCTTCCCCGACTGCGGACAGCAACCAAGTAAGCATGAGCATCGGAATGCCTGCCGATTTTGTAAAAACACGGGCTTCCGCCCCCGCTACGTTTCCCGCCGGCCATACGCTGCGCTGCATCCTCGAAGTGTGGACGAAAGATGGCTCTACACGAAGAGTACGCCAGGAGCAGTTGGTAACGGCTGGTGCCGCTAACATTACATTTAGTTTTGAATTGGCAGACCAAGGTGACTACAAAGCCGTGCTTTGGGCGGATTACATCGTTTCGGGTGCAACGGCGTCAGGCGACCACTATCCCGATAAGTATTACAAGACTGATAATGCCGATGGCTTGAAGAAAGTGACTATCATCACCGCTGCTTATACATACGCCGACCAACTACGTGAGGCATTTGCGGCAGTAGTACCGTTCACCAAAGGCGCTACGGCTAAGAACGACCTTACCGCCACGCTTGTCCGTCCGCTTACGAAAGTGACGATTGCGGAAAAGAACACCGAGATGATAGGCAAATGTAAAGACATGACGGCAACATACACCGTTCCGTCAGAATTCAATGCTTTTAGCGAGGAGGTAAGCCCGACAGCTACCTACGATGCCACCTACATCACAACCTCAATGGACGGCACGGATATTACTATCAATGGAAACAACTGCAAAATCCTCTTCTCCGATTATGTCTTTACCACTGCCGACGCCACGTTGGGCGGAATAAAACTTACGTTTACCGGGACAGGTAGCATAACGATGAACGATAGAGACATTCCTGCCAACATCCCCCTGAAACGCAACAACTGGGTACGGGCTGCCGGAAACCTGATTACAGTCGGAAACGATCCGGCGGTAACTTTGTCTGTAGATATGACCACTGACTGGGTAAGTCAGGATGTAACGGATATTTCGGATATCGTTAAGGTGGGTGACTTCTATTATGCAGACGGCACATGGTCTACCGCCCTCGATGCGAACAAGACCTGCATCGGCATCGTTTTCCAGACCGACCCCTCGCGCATCGGCGACAAAGAAAAACAGGTGTTGGCAGCAAAAGGCGTTGCCACGCCGCATGGTCTGGTCATGTCATTGAAGACCGTAACCAAAAGCCTTATGAGTTGGGGGGAAGATCACGATTTCTCCGAGCTGACGAAATGCACGGATAAAGTTGCCTGCAACGCAGACATCAACGGACTACTTAATTACACCACGGTAATCGACTATGCGGCCGCAAACAACAAAGAACTCGAAAATTTTTATCCCGCTTTCAAGGCCGTGAAGGATTATGTTGTACAGGCTCCCGAAAAGACGACGGGGTGGTACTTGCCCTCCATAGGTCAATGGTATGACTTTACCGCCAATCTGGGCGGTCTCCCAAGCTGGGATGACGCCATAAACGAAGGCAACGACCTAACCCCCAACCTGTATAGATGGAGTAATCAGACAGAACTCGTAAGTAAGATAAATGCCTATTTCGAACCGTTGGGCACTGGGAACTATGACGCAATCCCGAATGGGAGCTATCAGAAATTCTTCTCTTCCTCGACGTACTCCGATTCGGGTATATGGACGTGGTTTGTGGGTAAGCAGGCGAACGTTGTGCAATGCTGGCATAATGTCAGGTACAACTCCGATTCCGCCGTGCGCCCCATCCTCGCTTTTTAAGAATGACACACGGGGACGGGGTATCCAGGTCACTCCATCCCGTCCCCCTACATCATATACGTCCCAAGCCGCTGGGGGATGCAGTCGGCGGCAATATCATGAACCTTGTCCTTTTTCCCTTGTCGCCGACTTGAGAAGCGAACATCACTTCTCTTTATAGGATACCTTCCTCGATAGGAGCAATTGCCGGAAGCGACGCAACTGATCAAGGTAACAACCATAAAAAACATCACACTTATGAAAAAGATACTCGTCATCATCAACAAAAACTGGGAAACGGAACCCGTGCTCAACGCCCTGACCAACCCCAAACTGCGTCCCGCCGCCTTACCATTCCCTGAAGTGATAAACACTCCGTGCGACGGAGACAACCGCATGAGCCAACCCCGTGCTGTCTTCTCCCTTCCCCGAGAAGGAGAAGAACCGTTGCAAGTCGTAGTCCGCTGCATCGAAGACCTTATGGCAACGGGAGTCAACACTTCGAGTTCCCTCGAAAAATACAAAGTGCTCCCGCAAGCCATTGCTGCCGATGCCGCCGACCTCATCATCAGCGTCAGCACCGCCAACTATCCCGACCCGGCAGTGACCCATAACGGAACCGTTGTCCTCGGCGGCAACTTCTTTATCCACGACGGAAATCCCGACAGCCATACCGATCCGGAACACAACCTTATCGACGACCGCGTAGGCACCTTCATCGCTTCCAACGTAGCCCCTGCCGTGTTCAGTCTGGCCGAAACCGTCAACGCCCGCCTGCACTGTTACCCCGGCGGCGCATGCAAACTTGTCCCGCCGCCCAACTTCCCCGCACCGCAACTCGTGTGTGAAGGAGCGTCCACCTTCACGGCAGTAGGCTCCGTCAACGTCACCGACTACGGTTCATACGACACGATAGACGCCCAAGCCCTTAAAGAATTTGCCGCTGCAGCCCCCGAAGGGTATACGGCAAACTCCATCGAAACCACCCACGGCGTGGTAAAAATCAGCACCTCAGGCGAACCTATCCTCTTTCTTTCCCCCATCACCGACCGTCTCAACCATTTCAACGAGGACGTGACCGACACGCAGAACTACGTGTCAGCCTTCAACGGCGGCCTTGCACTGGGCGAACTGCTTTGCGCGCTGGCGGAATACGGAGGGGAACGGCAAATATGATAATTGAGATAATTCGCAACATTTATTAATCACGCTTCCTTCTTGCAGCACCCCATCAGGAAATGCTTGCAGACACGGACAGACAAAGGTCGTCACTGAGGTAGGCTAAGTCCGACACCGAGGTAGGCAAAGGTCGTCACCGAGATAAGCAAAGTCCGTCACCGAGTATTAGTCTTATCGGGATGCGGCAGGGAAGAGGTAAAAAACATCAACTTATGGGATTCTTCAAGAAAGTAAAACAGAAAATCAATGGAATGTGGTATCCGCAATCCATCACCGTTGGCAAACCTGTCACGACGGACGAAGTGGCAAAACGTCTTGCCATTGAATCCACCGTAAGCCCTGCCGACACCTTTGCCGTGCTCAAGTCCCTTGGCAGCGTATTAGGTAGCTACATGGCAGACGGCCGCACCGTCAAACTCGACGGCGTGGGCACATTCTACTACACAGCCGTTGCTTCGGGCAATGGAGTGGACTCCCCCGACAAAGTGACTGCCAAGCAAATCACCGGCGTCCGTGTCCGCTTCATCCCTGAAACGAGCCGTTCATCCAACAACCAGGTTACCACCCGTTCCCTCGTCGATTCCAATATCTTCTGGGAAGAATGGGGCGGAAAATCCACTACTCCCAGCGAAGGTGGCGGTGGTGGTGAAGGGGGAGGAGAGGCTCCCGATCCGGCAGCATAAAGCCGGATGCTTTTCCGGTGCTATAAAAAGGACGGGTTCCTGCACTGCAAAAGGACTTTTCTGTATTGCCAAAGGCTCCTTCCGGCATTGCCGCACGACCCTTTAAGATGAAAGATTCGTTTTCACTCGCCGCTGCTGTAGCCTGCTGCCGGATGAGAGAAACGAATCTTTCTTTGTGTGCCGGGGGAAATAATCGGTTCTTGACAGAACAATCTGCACCGGAATTGTTATCTTTGCCCGTAGCATTGATTATAATAAATGGAAAATTTATGAAACGAAACAAATAAGAGAGATTATACGTCGCGTGGCTCCTACGGCAAAAACTATTTTATATGGTTCGCAAGCAAGGAACGAAGCGCGTAGCGACAGTGATATTGATCTGCTTATCCTGCTCGACGGCGAGAAAATGACATTGAAGGACGAAGAATCTATCACACTGCCACTTTACGAACTGGAACTGAAAACCGGAGTCTCTATCAGCCCGATAGTCACGCTCAAAAAACTTTGGGAGAGCTGCCCATTTACCCCCTCCCTTTTTATATTAACGTCACCAATGAAGGTGTCGTGTTATGAGAGAAATCTTGGATGAAGAAAGCCGTAAAGCTTTGATTGCATACAGACTGCAACGCGCTTACGAAACGATGAAGGAAGCCGAAGTAATGATTCGGGAAATGTTTTAAAATGTAGCTACCCCTCTATTTCTCCTTTGCCAGTGTAAATACAAACTCCAGTCCGCCTCCCTGATTGTTCTTGGCGGAGATGTTGCCGCCGTGGATAATAACGGCGTTCTTTACAATAGCCAGTCCCAATCCTGTTCCGCCTAGTTTGCGTGAGCGACCTTTATCTACCCGGTAGAAGCGTTCGAAGAGACGGTTCAGATGTTCGGGTGATACACCTATACCAGTGTCGGCGAAGCTGAAATAGTAGAAATTCTCATCTTCACGGAAACAGTTGATATTTATCTGAATATTGCTTCCGGCGTATGCGATGGCATTGTCCATCAGGTTGCGGAAGATAGAATAGAGCAATGAATAATTACCTTTGACTTGTATGCTCTTTTTCAGAGAGTTGATTACTGTGATATGCTTTTCGTCGAGTTCTAGAGATACTTCATTGATAATATTTCCGACCAGTACACTAATATCCACTCGTTCCATATCAATCATGCTGGCGGCTTCGTCCATGCGGGTGAGTACGGAGATGTCGCGTAGCAGCCGGCTCAAACGATTGCTTTGTGCATAACAACGTTCGAGGAATACGTTTATCTTTTCACGTGGAATATTCTCGTTGCTGACAATGGTTTCCAGATATCCTTGAATACTGCTGACAGGAGTTTTCAACTCATGGGCGATATTTTGAGTCAGTTGGCGTTTGAGTCTTACTTGTTCTTCTTCCTGGGTGACATCGTTGATGGAAATCTCAAAGCTGGCATCCTGGAAGATGATACATTCTACGATAAATGTCCGTCCGTTCTTGTTGATGGTAACTGACATTCGTTTTTCACCTTTTCCTCTTGATCGTTCTTGCTGGTTCTTATTGATAAAATGAATAATCTCTTTTAGTTCGCTGATAGCAAAGACTTCTTCCGTTGTTTCCAGGTTGGAATCCGAAATCAGGTTACTGTATTGGGTGAAAAGATTGTTGACAAGAATCTCTTTTTTGTCTTTTGTAAATACTCCTAATCCTTCGTGCGAGATTTGGAGATGAGTGATTAGCTTTTCACGTTCGATGTAGAGAGCTTCTTTGGTTTCGTGCAATCGTTTATAGATTTGGATGATGTGTTGCGAGATTTCTCCTAGCTCATTATGTGGAAAAGCGGATTGCATAGCCATTTCGATAGGCTCGTTGCGGTCGGCACGCATGGCAAATTCACGGAGCTGGCTGATGGAAGTGCCCAGTTTGTTGGTGAATTTATAGAAGATAATCATTAATAATAAGGTTACGATGATGGTAAACCATAGATAGTGCGGATCTGCTTGCAGGTTGTTGATGAGGCTGACGTTATAAGGCAAAGCCGAACGGACAATATAATCTTTATAACGAGTGGCCGAATAAAAATAGGGAACTCCGGTTGTTTCCGAAGTACGGCGTACGTCATATCCGTTGCCATGCTTTATTGCTTTCTGTACTTCCGGACGATTCAGATGGTTTTCTATTTGGTTATTATGACTTGGATAACTGTCGTAAACAACATTTCCTTCTGCGTCAATAAGGGTCACACGCAAGTCTTCCAGAATATGTTTGTCGATATAACCGCTGATTATTTCGCTATCAAGGGGTTGCTCTTCCAATTGTTCGTAGAGTCTGCTGTTGTAATCTTGCAGTTTTGTATTCAGCAGTTCTATTTTATATTCCCGCTCACGTTGATACTGGTACGCAATAAAACAAATGGCAAATACCAGAAATAGTGAAATAACCGAAAGGAACAGCTTCCGGCTGAAAGAAAGAAAATGTTTTTGAGTTACAGGCAGGTTCATAATAATTGCTTAATTCGGTATTATTACTTATTCAGCTTCAAAACAGTATCCGTATCCGAGACGGGTGACAATACGTTTGCCGTATATACCTATCTTTTTACGTAAACGGGTGATGTTTACGTCGATGGTACGGTCGAGCACATACACTTCGTCACTCCAGATACGGGCCAGAATGTCTTCACGTGAGAATACGCGTCCCTTATTCTGTACCAGTAGAAGCAATATTTCAAATTCTTTTTTAGTCAATGGCACTTCTTCATCGTCGATACTTACTTTCTTCTTTGTGATGTCAATAACGAGCGACTGATAAGTAAGACGTTCGGGGGCTCTTTCCGTTTCCGTTGTTACCGTACGTCTTAATACTGCTTTCACACGGGCAATGACTTCACGCAGGGAGAAAGGTTTCGAAATATAATCGTCTGCTCCCAGATTGAATCCGGTCACAGTATCGTTTTCAGTATCTTTTGCCGTGATAAAGATGATAGGCACTTTTGCTGTTTTTTTTTCTTTCTTCAAGATGTTGGCCATTTTGAAACCGGAGATTTCTCCCATCATCACATCGAGGAGAATTAAGTGATAACTGCTGATATCCATCTTCATTGCCTCTTCGGCAGAGTTTGCTGTATCAACCTCATAACCTTCGTTTTCAAGATTGAATTTCAGAATCTCACAGAGGTCTTCTTCATCGTCGACAACTAAAATACGGTAATCGTTCATAAGATATATGTATTAATGTGATATGACAAAGTTACGTTTTTATTTTATCCTTTGCAAAGATGAGGAGACTTTGTTACGGGCAGATGAAACAGACGTTACAATCGTGTTACATTCTGTGAATTCCGGGAATTGATACGGAATATGGAAGTTTTTGTTGATTGTAAGAGGAAAAAACGCTCGCTATTTGTTATCTTTGTTAGCGAGATACAATAGAAATGTTTGACTATAGAAACTACAAATAATGATAAAAATTGACTTAAAACGACATCGGAAGGAAATAATAGGATCTGTTGTGGTACTGTTAATTCTCCTTGGCGGTATGTCTGTGTTTAAATATACTTCATTCAATTCCGGTTTTGAGATTGTAGACGATCTGGGAGGAAATATATTTCCTTCGGCGATTCTGTCTGTTGCCACCACTGATGCACAAGTGATTGTTCCGTCGGATTCGACGTCTTTGGGAAATCCGAAGTCGTGTATTGCCGTTCGGTTGAAATCGAAGACAGCTTATAGTCGTGTGCGGATTGAAGTAGCCGAAACGCCTTTTTTCTCCCGCTCGGTGTCGGAATTTGTATTAAACAAGCCCAGAACGGAATATACGATTTATCCTGATATCATCTGGAATTATGAGGCACTGAAAAATGAGGTGCAGGCAGAGCCGGTAAGCGTAGCCATCACAGTGGAGATGAACGGAAAAGATTTGGGACAACGGGTGCGTACTTTTTCAGTGCGTAGCATCAATGAGTGTCTGTTGGGGTATGTGGCCAACGGAACTAAATTTCACGATACCAGTATTTTCTTTGCGGCTTATGTCAATGAAGAGAATCCGATGATCGATCAGTTGCTTCGCGAGGCATTGAATACTCGGATTGTTAATCGCTTTCTCGGTTATCAAAGTAAGGCTAAAGGGGCGGTAGACAAGCAGGTGTATGCTCTTTGGAATATATTGCAGAAACGTAAATTCCGTTATAGTTCTGTTTCCAATACCAGCCTTTCGAGCAATGTTGTTTTCTCGCAGCGTGTCCGTACGTTTGATGATGCACTGGAATCTTCACAGATTAATTGTGTGGATGGGAGTGTGTTGTTTGCGTCGTTGCTTCGCGCCATTAATATTGATCCTATCCTGGTACGTACACCGGGGCACATGTTTGTAGGATACTATACGGATAATTCGCACACGAATAAAAACTTCCTGGAGACAACGATGATTGGTGATGTCGATCTGGATGATTTTTTCCCGGATGAACAACTGGATTCTACAATGGTAGGCAAATCACAGAATGAGATGTCGTTACTGACTTTCGAGAAATCGAAGCAGTATGCTAATAAGAAGTATAAGGAAAACGAAGAAGGAATCCATTCCGGAAAGTTGAATTATATGTTTTTGGAGATTTCTAAAGAAGTGCGGAGGAAAATACAGCCGATAGGAAAATGAAGAATTAAAAATGAAGAATATCCTTGCGGTATACTTGCATAGCGCAGCAAAATTCTTCATTCTTCGTTCTTCATTCTTCATTATTAATTCGTATTTTTGCCCAAGTAATCATTTTTAATATAAAAGGATGCAAGGCAAGAAATTTATCTCTCCCGGAGCATGGTTTTCTATGAACTATCCATCAGACTGGAATGAGTTTGAAGATGGCGAAGGCTCTTTTCTTTTCTATAATCCCGATGTATGGACGGGAAATTTTCGTATATCCGCATTTAAAGGAAAAGCCGGTTATGGTAAAGATGTCATCCGGCAGGAACTGAAAGAGAATGATTCGGCTTCGTTGGTGAAAGTCGGAACGTGGGAATGTGCGTATAGCAAAGAAATGTTTCAGGAAGAGGGGACGTATTATACTTCCCATTTGTGGATTACAGGAGTTGACGATATTGCTTTCGAATGTTCTTTTACTGTACCTAAAGGCGGAGTTGTGAAGGAGGCGGAAGATGTAATTGCTACTTTGGAGGTACGCAAAGAAGGGCAGAAGTATCCTGCTGAACTGATCCCGGCCCGTCTTTCTGAAATCTATTTGATTAATGAAGCGTACGAATGGGTGGTATCTACCGTGAAGCAGGAATTGAAAAAAGATTTTCAGGGAATAGAAGAAGACCTGGAGAAACTTCAGCAGGTGATTAATAGCGGTAAGATTGGCTCGAAAAAGAAAGAGGAATGGTTGGCAATCGGCATCACAGTCTGTATAATTCTGACGAATGAAGTGGAAGGTATGGAATGGAAAACGTTGATTGACGGTAACCGGGAAGCTCCTGTATTACAATATAAAGACCGTATCATCGACCCGCTGAAACTGGCATGGAGTAAAGTAAAGGCAGGAGAACCTTGCGACATTATTGAAGAGTATAAATCCGTGATTATTAATCACTAATCACTAACCAACTAATTACTAAATTACGTGGCTGTACCTTATTTACAGATAGATAACCTGACCAAGTCCTTCGGTGACTTGGTTCTTTTTGAAAATATATCTTTTGGCATTGCTGAAGGCCAGCGTGTAGGATTGATAGCGAAGAACGGCAGCGGAAAAACTACTTTATTGAATATAATCGCCGGAAAAGAAGGTTATGATAGCGGTAACATTGTTTTCCGTCGTGACCTTCGGGTGGATTATCTGGAACAAGATCCACAGTATCCCGAAGAGTTGACCGTGCTTGAGGCCTGTTTCCATCACGGTAACAGTACCGTGGAACTGATAAAAGAGTATGAACGTTGCATGGAGACTGAAGGTCATCCGGGATTGGAAAATCTTCTGGCGCGTATGGATCAGGAAAAAGCCTGGGAATATGAACAGAAAGCCAAGCAAATTCTTTCGCAACTCAAAATCCGCAACTTCGACCAAAAAGTGAAGCAACTGTCCGGTGGACAGTTGAAGCGCGTTGCTTTAGCCAATGCGTTGATTACCGAGCCGGATCTGCTTATCCTTGATGAGCCTACCAATCACCTGGACTTGGATATGACCGAATGGCTGGAAGATTATCTGCGTCGTACCAATCTTAGTTTGCTGATGGTGACGCACGACCGTTATTTCCTTGATCGTGTTTGTTCGGAGATTATTGAAATAGACAATCAACAAATCTACCAATATAAAGGTAACTACAGTTATTATCTCGAGAAACGTCAGGAACGTATCGAAGCTAAAAGTGTAGAAATAGAACGTGCCAACAACCTTTACCGTACGGAACTCGATTGGATGCGCCGGATGCCGCAGGCACGCGGGCATAAAGCCCGTTACCGGGAAGATGCTTTTTATGAATTGGAAAAGGTGGCAAAGCAACGTTTCAACAATGATAATGTGAAGCTGGAGGTGAAAGCATCCTATATCGGTAGTAAGATATTCGAGGCCGATCACTTGTTTAAGAGCTTCGGTGATTTGAAGATACTGGATGATTTTTCTTATATCTTTGCCCGCTATGAAAAGATGGGCATTGTGGGAAATAACGGGACAGGTAAATCTACTTTTATCAAGATATTAATGGGGCAGGTTGCGCCCGACAGTGGAACGGTGGATGTTGGTGAAACTGTTCGTTTCGGCTATTACTCGCAGGATGGCCTTCAGTTCGATGAACAAATGAAGGTTATTGATGTAGTGCAGGATATTGCCGAAGTGATTGAACTGGGGAATGGAAAGAAACTGACTGCTTCGCAATTCTTACAGCATTTTCTGTTTACTCCCGAAACGCAACATAGCTATGTCTATAAGTTGAGTGGGGGCGAGCGTCGTCGTCTTTATCTGTGTACCATCCTGATGCGTAACCCTAACTTCCTGGTGCTTGACGAACCTACCAACGACCTCGATATTATCACTCTGAACGTGCTTGAAGAATATCTTCAAAATTTCAAAGGTTGTGTGATTGTTGTTTCTCACGACCGCTACTTTATGGATAAGGTAGTAGACCATTTGATGGTATTCAATGGACAGGGAGATATTCGCGACTTTCCCGGAAACTACAGTGACTATCGTGACTGGAAAGACGCGAAAGCTCAAAAGGAGAAAGAAACTGAAAAGCCGCAGGAAGAAAAGACTGCCCGTGTTCGTCTGAACGACAAACGGAAGATGAGTTTCAAGGAAAAACGAGAGTTCGAGCAATTGGAAAAGGAGATAGCAGAATTAGAAACAGAAAAAGTACAGATTGAAGAACTCTTATGTAGCGGTACCCTTTCTGTTGACGAATTGACAGAGAAATCGAAACGTTTGCCTGAAGTCAATGACCTGATTGATGAGAAAACAATGCGATGGCTGGAACTTAGTGAAATAGAAGGCTGATTTGTGCCATTGTATCACTAGAATAGCCTGATAATGATAATAACTTTGATAATATATCCCAGACAACATATAACCTTGTATGACAAACCTAACCAATTATCATAGCCACTGCCTGTTTTGTGACGGACGCGCCAATATGGAAGATTTTATTCGTTTTGCTATTAGCGAAGGATTTACTTCCTATGGCATTTCTTCCCATGCTCCACTGCCGTTTTCTACTGCATGGACGATGGAGTGGGATAGAATGGATGATTACCTTTTCGAATTTTCCCGTCTGAAGAAGAAATATGCAGATAAAATAGAGCTTGCCATTGGTCTTGAAATAGATTACCTGAACGAAGAAAGCAACCCTTCTTTACCCTGTTTTCAAAAACTACCACTTGACTACCGGATAGGTTCCGTACATATGTTGTACTCTCCGGAAGGAAAAATCGTAGATATTGATACTCCGGCAGATCTTTTCCGTCAATTGGTAGACAAGCACTTTGATGGTGATTTGGATTCTGTGGTCCGTCTTTACTATAAGAACCTGCTTCGTATGGTAGAATTGGGAGGATTTGATATTGTTGGTCATGCTGACAAGATGCATTATAATGCTTCCTGTTATCGTCCGGGATTATTGGATGAACCGTGGTATGATGCGTTGGTTCGCAAATATTTCACCGCCATTGCCGAATATGGCTATATCGTTGAAATAAACACTAAATCTTATCATGATTTAGGAACATTCTATCCCAATAAACGATATTTCTCTTTCCTGAAAGAGTTGGGTATCAGAGTACAGGTAAACAGTGATGCGCATTATCCGGAACGGATTAATAATGGACGCTCCGAAGCATTGGCTGCTTTGAAGAAGGCAGGCTTTACTTCAGTTGCAGAGTGGCATAATGGAAAATGGGAAGAAAGAGAAATAGAATAAAGAAATAGAATTTAGTCAATCTCCAAAGTGCCTCCTTAATAAACTGATAATTTATTTTGTTTATTAAGGAGGCGCTTTCTTTAAGGATGTTTTGAGATGTTATTCAGTTCTTTTGCAAGCATTTGCCTGGAAAAACTCGTTCAATGTATCTTCATAGTTACCATGAAGCATAATATGATGATTTCCCAAAGGATTCTTCAGAAAATACTCGGCTGGAGTATTCATGCGGATGCGTACTTGCGTGCGGCACATATTAATATAATTGGTATTTTCAGTCAATGTTCCAGTAGATAAGTAATATTCGTCCAGACATTCACCGCCGCATTTTATAATCGTTACGTCTCCTGTCGGAAGTAACCCTTGTATGGCAATTCCTTTTTCTGTTTCAAAATGATTGCGGATAATGTATCTCTCCGTTTGTTTGAGTCCTATGGTGCAGTGTGCTAATATCAGCTCGTTCGTACGGGAATTAATCATGGAAGGATTTGCCATAAATCCGTCCTTTCCCGTAAGCGCTTTCACTGCTAATAGCGTAAATACAGATTGAAGATCGCCTTCGCAACCTGCTATTATCCCGTCATCATTCAATAAAGATAATGCCACGCATCCGGTAGTGTCGATTTGTTCAATCAATTTAAAGCAGCTCAATGTCAGTGCTTCCAGATTTTCTTCCTGACACACCTTTTTTATCGCCCGGTACAGCCGCATGGATTTGATTAAATCTTCGGGAGTTCCTTCGCGGCAGGCAAGAGCTTGCGATGCTACAGCCGCACATGATGCTCCGACTTGCTCATCCGTTATTTGTTGAAATTGTTCGTAAATCCGTTCCAATGGAATATCTACATATTCAATTCCCCAACGACGTTTTGCCAACAGGTAGTCTACGTTACTGGCAACTAACCAGGAAGAAGGAGTTCCGATGACTCCGATACGTTTGCCGAATAAGGAACGTTGTGCACGGAAATTATTATAAAGTGTATGAATACGCAGGATGATAGCAGGTAATTCGCCATGTAGTATTTCGCTCTTCATTCCACGTCCCCGTAACCATGTGGAGATTTCCAATGCGGCAGCAAGAGAGTTCTGCATGCCGTCTGCCAGTAAAATGGCAGGGCGGGGGAGGTTTTCGAATTGCTGTATGACCAGTCTTTCCACCCCACCGGTAGCGATAAAAATGATTTTGAAATCATCACTACTAAGCTTGTCCATATCTTGATAATCGACGAGCTTTACGGTATAATATTTTTCAATTTCGCTTAAAATAGCTTCGTGTGAGCTACGTAGCGAGACTTGTTTGTGAAGGATTGAAGCAAATGAGATAAGGTGTATGGTCATTATGATATTGTTTTAAGTTTTCCGTATGACAAATGTATAGCTTTCTTTTCAAATTACCATAACGATTTTAACCTTGCTAAGGTTTTTAAAGTTTTTATGTCTCTGTATTCAAATTATTGCGTACATTTGCAGCTCCAAGTAGAAAAAGTAAATAGTAATTAAGTAATTTGTAGTTAAAATTATGCCAACCATATCCATTCGCGGAAACGAGATGCCTGCATCTCCTATCAGAAAGCTGGCTCCTTTGGCAGACGCTGCCAAGCAACGTGGAGTCCATGTGTTTCACCTGAACATCGGACAGCCTGATCTGCCCACTCCTCAGGCCGCGATTGACGCGATACGCAATATTGACCGGAAGGTATTGGAGTATAGTCCAAGTGCCGGTTATCGTAGCTATCGCGAGAAACTAGTAGGATATTATGCGAAATTTAATATCAATCTTACAGCAGACGATATAATCATTACATCAGGAGGTTCGGAAGCCGTACTTTTTTCTTTCCTTTCCTGCCTGAATCCGGGAGATGAAATAATCGTTCCGGAACCGGCTTATGCTAACTATATGGCATTTGCAATCTCTGCCGGAGCAAAGATCCGCACCATTGCTACGACCATTGAAGAGGGCTTTTCTCTTCCGAAAGTAGAGAAGTTTGAAGAACTGATTAATGAGCGTACCAAAGCGATTCTTATTTGTAATCCCAACAATCCTACCGGTTATTTGTATACCCGTCGTGAAATGAATCAGATTCGTGACCTGGTAAAGAAGTACGATTTGTTCCTTTTCTCCGATGAAGTATATCGTGAATTTATATATACCGGTTCTCCTTATATCTCTGCCTGCCATTTGGAAGGTATTGAGAATAATGTGGTATTAATTGACTCCGTATCCAAACGTTATTCAGAATGTGGTATTCGTATTGGTGCGTTGATAACCAAAAACAAGGAGATACGCGATGCTGTCATGAAGTTCTGCCAGGCTCGTTTGAGTCCTCCATTGATCGGACAGATTGCTGCAGAGGCCTCTTTGGATGCTCCGGAAGAGTATTCTCGTGAAACGTATGATGAATATGTAGAACGTCGTAAATGCTTGATTGACGGTTTGAACCGTATTCCCGGTGTTTATTCACCCATCCCGATGGGCGCTTTCTATACAGTAGCGAAACTTCCGGTAGATGATTCCGACAAGTTCTGTGCATGGTGCCTCTCTGATTTTGAATATGAAGGTCAGACGGTATTCATGGCTCCGGCTTCCGGTTTCTATACCACTCCGGGTTCCGGCATTAATGAAGTTCGTATTGCTTACGTATTGAAGAAAGAAGATTTAACCCGTGCGCTTTTTGTCTTGCAGAAGGCCTTGGAAGCATATCCGGGAAGAACAGAATGAAATTTAAGTATTAAGTATTAGGTATTAAGTATTAACCGTAGCTTCTTGTGTGTTTGCTCGTGTTTATAATTGTCTAATACTTTATGTCTAATACTTAATACTTTATACTTAATACTTAATCCAATGTCTCTATCACTTTTCATAGCTCGGCGTATCTATCGTGAAAGCGATGGCGGAAAGCAGGTGTCACGTCCTGCGGTCCTCATTGCCATGGCGGGTATTGCTATTGGTTTGGCTGTGATGATTATTGCGGTAGCGGTAGTTATCGGGTTTAAAAGTGAGGTGAGAAATAAAGTCATAGGATTCGGGTCACATATTCAGATAACTAATCTGGATGCCGTCAGTTCTTACGAAACTCATCCGATTGCGGTAGGAGACAGTATGATGACTGCTCTTGCTGATTATCCGGAGATAAGCCATGTGCAGCGTTTCTCTACCAAACCGGGTATGATTAAGACCGATGACGCTTTTCAAGGAATGGTGTTAAAAGGGGTAGGTCCGGAGTTCGACCCCCATTTTATAAAAGAGTATTTGGTAGAAGGGGAGATTCCTGTTTTCAGTGATTCAGTATCTACCAATCAAGTGCTTATCTCGAAAGCGTTGGCAACTAAAATGAAGTTGAAACTGGGAGATAAGATATATACCTATTATATACAGGATGATATTCGTGCTCGTCGCCTGACGATTGCCGGAATTTATCAGACGAACTTCTCCGAATACGACAACCTCTTTTTACTGACGGATCTCAATCTGGTGAATCGCTTGAACGGTTGGCAACCGGAACAGGTGACCGGTGTGGAATTACAGGTGAAAGATTATGATAAACTGGAAGATATAACCTATGAGATCGCAACTGATATTGACAACAGGCAAGATGAACTGGGAGGTGTGTATTATGTGCGTAACATCGAACAACTGAATCCTCAAATCTTTGCCTGGCTTGATTTATTGGATTTGAACGTATGGGTGATTCTGATTTTGATGATAGGAGTTGCCGGCTTCACCATGATTTCCGGTTTACTGATTATTATCATCGAACGCACCAATATGATTGGGATTTTAAAAGCATTAGGAGCCAATAATTTCACGATTCGCAGAACCTTTCTTTGGTTTGCAGTCTTTCTGATTGGCAAAGGTATGCTATGGGGCAATGCTATTGGTTTGGCATTCTGTATTCTTCAATCTCAATTCGGACTCTTCAAACTTGATCCGGAGACTTATTACGTAGATACTGTCCCGGTATCTTTTAATGTTTTACTTTTTATCTTGATTAATTTGGGTACTTTGTTTGCTTCTGTATTGATGTTGATTGGTCCTTCATTTTTGATTACCAAGATCAATCCGGCAAGCTCCATGAGATACGAATAATCCTCTTTTTATCTACCCGTTTTCTACTGCATAAATAATTTAGTCTGTTGCGTGATGTGGAGTGAATAATATGTCTATATTTGCGCCCAATTTACTTAATATCCTCTTGTAGGTTTAATTTTTAACCATTATGAATAATGTGTTAATCCTGTTGGATAATCTGGATGACTGGAAACCGTATTACGAGACAAGTAGTGTCCTGACTGTTTCCGACTATCTGAAAAACAAGCCGGTAGAAAAAGACCGGAAGTTAGTTATTAATCTTAGCGATGATTACAGTTATAACTCTGAAGGGTATTACTGTTCATTGTTAGCCCAAACGAGAGGACAGAAAGTCATTCCGGATGTTGATATAATCAACAAGTTGGAGACCGGGACGGGTGTTCGGATGGATCGTAGTCTGCAAGCCCTCTGTTACCAGTGGATACAGAAGAACAATGTCAAAGACGACATTTGGTATCTGAACATTTACTTTGGCAAATGTAGAGAGAAAGGTCTGGAACGGATTGCACGATTTATTTTTGAGAATTACCCTTGTCCATTATTGAGGGTGGCTTTGAATACTCATCCCAGAAATCAGATCGAAAGTATTCAATTTCTTCCTCTGAATCGGCTCAATGATGAAGAGCAGGATTTCTTTGCCAACACATTGGATAACTTTAATAAGAAAATATGGCGTGCGCCTAAGTCGGCGAAAGCTTCCCGTTATAGTTTAGCTGTATTGGTTGATCCACAGGAAAAATTTCCGCCCAGCAACAAAGGTGCCTTGCATAAATTGGCAGAAGTTGCCAAGAAGATGAATATTCATGTGGAAATGATTACGGAAGATGACGCCATCCGTTTGCTCGAATTTGATGCCTTGTTCATTCGTACTACAACATCATTGAATCATTATACATTCCATTTGTCGCAATTGGCTGCACAAAACGGAATGGCCGTTATTGACGATCCGCTTTCCATCATCCGTTGTACGAACAAAGTATACCTGAAAGAACTTTTTGAAAAGGAAAAAATTTCTGCTCCTAAGTCAACGCTGATTTTTCAGTCAAACGATCATTCGTTTGAGCAAATCAGCGAACAGGTGGGGGCTCCTTTTATTCTGAAGATACCGGATGGGTCTTATTCTATTGGCATGAAAAAGGTTTCGAATGAGGAAGAACTGCAAGCAAGTCTGAAGATGCTGTTTGAGAAGTCGGCTATCTTACTGGCGCAGGCATTTACTCCTACGGAGTTTGACTGGCGTGTCGGCCTGTTGAATGGGGTGCCGCTGTATGCCTGCAAATATTATATGGCAAAAGGACATTGGCAAATTTACTGCCACTATGATTCGGGCAGAAGTCGTTGCGGACTGGTAGATACGATTCCTATTTATCAGGTACCTCGGGTAGTGTTGGATACAGCCGTTAAAGCTGCGAATCTGATCGGAAAGGGATTGTATGGAGTCGACCTGAAAATGGTAGATGATAAAGCCTATGTTATTGAGATCAATGATAATCCGAGTATCGACCATGGGCTGGAAGATGCCATTATCGGTGATGAAATGTATTACCGGTTACTGAATCATTTTGAACAGGCCTTGGAGGCGAAACATTATTGATGATGGAGACGGGTTTATTTGTTCGTAAAGCACAGCAAAGTGATATTCCTGCTATTTTGGAAATAGAATGGGAATGTTTTCGGGAAGATAGCTTTTCGAAAGAACAGTTTGCTTATCTGATAAGCCGCTCGAAAGGAACTTTCTATGTAATGATGGAAGGGGATAGGGTAATCGCTTATGTCTCCTTATTATTCCATGGTGGAACTCATTATTTAAGGATATATTCGATAGCTGTCCATCCGGATTTCAGAGGGAAAGGATTGGGACAAGCATTGATGGACCAAACGATTCGGACAGCTAACGAATGTAAGGCTGCTAAAATTACTTTGGAAGTGAAGGTGACGAACGCTGCCGCTATTGCGCTATATATGAAAAATGGCTTTATTCCGGCAGGAATAAAGCCATGCTATTATCATGATGGTTCGGATGCTATTTATATGCAACGATTGATTCAATAAATTTATCTTCTCATGAAATCTCCTTTTCCTCGAAAGAATCGGCAAATCTTGAAATTCAGCGACTGTATAGGTTGGAGAAGGTCGAATATCGGTAATGAGAAATAGTATTTCCGGTTTCCTCCCATTTCTTTGGCTGTTTGGTTAATAACGATAATTTGCATGATGAAGCGTAGTAACCAGATTAACAGTGCGATGCCTGCGACTAACCAATGAGAATTGAGGACGCCGGATGCGATGCCTGCTATACAGGAAACATAGAATAACAGACGGGAGAAAGTCTCAAATCCCAAAAGGTATCGTTGTATTCCCTGATAATATCTTGCGGTCGCCATATAGCTTATTTTTTCCTCTTTCCATTCTTTGTATCGGTACACAGGATTTATCCGTGTGGTGGCGTTGATGTCTGTTTCGACGCGGGTATTTGAAGGAGTTGCCAACTGGTTGATGAATAGGTCATCCTCTCCACGTTGCAGGTTCAGGTATTTGGAGAATCCTTTCTGTTGGAAAAACAACTCTTTCCGGTAAGCTAAGTTACGTCCGATACCCATATATGGTTTTCCGGCTAAAGCGAATCCCAGATAACGCAAGGATTGGAAGAGGGTATCAAATGCGGTACGTTTGTGCAACCATCCTTTTGTACGGTCATAGCCGCTATATCCCAATACGATTTGAGTCTGCGGAGTAAAGTTGCGTGCCATCAACTTTAACCACTGGTTACTTGCCGGCATACAGTTTGTTTCTGTAAATACCAGCCAATCATGTTTACTGGCTTTAATGCCTAATGTCAGGGCCAGTTTTTTATGACTGATATAGCGTGCGCTTTCAGGGGTAAAACTGTGGTAAAGATGAGGATATTTTTCTTCTATCATTCCCAGTATATCCTCGGTTTCATCTGTGGAAGCATCGTTGATGACAATCACCTCGAATTGCGGATAATCCTGTTCCAGAATGGCTGGCAGGATTTTACGCAGGTTTTCAGCCTCATTGCGTGCGCAGAGAATTACGGAAAGTGGAGGCAGTTCTCGTGAAAAATGTACCTCTTCTTTGCGTACAGCCTTATTATGGGCATGTATCCGATTGTACAGACCAAAATAATAGATGAGCTGAATGATAAAAAGAATGCCTGCCGCTGATAAAAGAATCAGTTCGACAGTATTGAATGTAAATGTTTCCATCAAATTTTAGTGTCGTTTTTACAACGGCAAAAGTACACAATTTTTCGGTAGTTCCGTCATCTCGACGGGAGGTTATTTCGTAAGTCCAGATATTCTTTTTTAAACATATCTACAAAAAGGAAGAATAACGCAAGCAACAACGGACCGAAGATCACTCCCATAAACCCAAATAACGGCAGACCGATGACTACCCCGAAAATAGTGATAAGCGGATGAGTATCTGCCATTTTCTTTTGAAGAATAAACCGGATCAGGTTATCTGACTGTGATACGACGATGGCTCCATAAGCAGCAATTCCGATGGCATTAAACCAGTCTCCGCTTATGGCAAGGTAAGCGGCTACGGGAAACCATACCAGTGCGGTGCCTACCATCGGAATAATGGTTGCAAAGCAGGTCAGAAATCCCAGCATCAATATGTTGGGTGCTCCGAAAAGGAGATAACCGATCATGGCTACTCCTCCCTGAATGATAGCCAGCAAGGGAATACCGATGGCATTGGAACGAACAATCATATTGATTTCGTGGATTACTTCTTGAGTATTGGTCTCGTTAAATGGCAGAATATCGTTGACGTATGCTTCCATTTTTTTTCCTCCGATCAACATGAAATAAAGTACAAAGATCATGACGAACAGGTTGATGGCGAGACTGCTGATACTCTCCATTATGATTTGTCCGATACGGGGAAGTATGGAGACAATGAATGTCAATGTATCTTTTCCTAATACATCATATCCTGTTTTCTCTTTGATAAATTCGGCTACTTGTTGGATCGGTGCGATATACGTTTGTGGGTCCAGATTGATATCTTGTAGTTTATTTACTACCATCCAGACGGTCAGTCCCAAAGGAATAAGGAAGACAAAAATAGTTTCTGCGGTAATCAGTAAAGCACTTAGGCTACGTTTTAGCTTTCGTTTTTCTACCAGATATCTCATCTGTCCGCGTACGAGAATATAAATAGTGAGTGCTCCCAATAATCCTCCCAGGAATGGAGTGATTTGTCGGAAGATGATGATCCCCATAAATAGGATGATGACGATGAGGGAATATTTCCAGTATTGTTCTTTGGTGCTCATATCATGTGAAATTCGTTTATATAATGAACAATTAAGGTATAGGAAAGGTTTGTTTTATGGTGAGATAACGATATGAAAACAGTTTGGTTTCATTGAGCGGATATTCGTTAATATCCAATTGATTTATGTTAAATGTTAACGGATTGGTTGTTTCTATTAAACCATGTTATAAGATACACTGCTTTGACCTGAAAATTTGGAGATAACCGAAAAGCTCGTATCTTTGTAGTGTGTTTTTCATAGTATTAGATTTAAGGTTAACAAAGATTGGCTGTCTGGGATAGATAGCCTTTTTTTATGTTATATATTCTGCTCTGTTTGACTATCCTCTTGGTTTTTCACAAAAAGCATTTGATTCCCACGTCCCACTTTACAGATTATGCCTTCTTTGGCAAACCGCTTTAAATCCTCTAATGCTTTATTTTTCAGTCGTCCGGTCAGTTCGGTATATGTGGTGCGTGTGATGAATCCATATCGGTTGACGTGTTCAAGTAGTCTTCTTTTCAGTTCTTCGTCATCCAGTTGGCTTGAAGCTTGGAAAAATAGTTTTTGAGCCCGTTCCAGTTTACCCGTTGCTTTCTTCTTGAATGTTTTGGAAGCAAGGAAATTCACTCCGTTGAATTGAATGGAAGGTGAACGCAGATCTTTTTTATCTTTCACCAGTCGGGATTTTATCTTTCCGGAAAAATAACCGAACTCACCTACTTCTACCCGGTAGCCTTGTCCTATGTATTCTCCCACGAGGTCTACAAGTTCCATCAGTGTACCTTCTACCACTCCCGGCTTGTATCCGGTGCGGGCAACGAGTTGTTTCAATAGTTGTTTGGTGTTGATAGTGCCGTTAAATACAATGCTGGGATACAACACATCCTTTTCTCCCTCTTTTGTAGTGAGAGCCGGTTTCTTCTTAAAGTCGTAATATGCCATTATTCTGATAATTAAATATATTCTCTGTATTCTTTATTGTTTTTTACTGTAGCTTTTATGAAACTGCTTAGTATAATTTTGCTCGTCCTGTTATAGGGTGTCTATTGTCCTGTTATAAAAAACTATTTGTTTTCCTATAAGAAAATAATTGTTTTGTTGTAAGGGGATAATGAAAATTATGCAGTAAAGGTATTTGTTTTATGTGAGGCGGACAAGTAATTGATGCAATGTTTGGGAATAATCTTCTAATGTGTTGAACAAGTGAACGTTTCTTGTCCTGTGCCGAAAATTATGTTTTTCAGCATAAGTGAGTGTTTTTCTATACTAATATTATTGTATTCTAAAAAAAATCCCTTAATATTGCATTTGTATTATTTGTCAGACAAATAATACAAATCGTAAAATTCTAATAATATGAAGATAGAAATTAATCAAACAACATTAATCGATCAGGTGGAAGACAGTCTGCTTACTTACTTTAAAAAGAATGACTTAAGGCGTGGAGATTCAATTCCCAATGAGAATAATCTGGCTGCAGAATTAGGAGTTGCAAGGAGTGTTGTCAGAGAAGCATTGAGTCGTTTGAAAATGATGGGGCTGATTCATGCACGTCCTCGCAAAGGAATGGTTCTGACCGAACCTTCTATTTTAGGAGGGATGAAAAGAGTGATAGATCCTCGTGTTTTGAGTGAAGAAACTATTTTAGATCTGTTAGATTTCAGAATTGCACTTGAAATAGGAATATCAAGCGATATTTTCCGTAAGATAACTCCTAAAGACATCGAAGAATTAAGCGAGATAGTGAAAATGGGAATTGTTTTTGAGAATAATGAATACGCATTAATCAGTGAATCGGCTTTTCATACGAAACTATATAAAATCACTGGAAATAAAATAATATCCGAATTTCAGGAAATCATTCACCCTATACTTGTCTATGTGAAAGAAAAATTCAAAGATTATTTGAAACCTATAAATATAGAAATGAGTAAAAGTGGTAAAATAGCTACTCATGCTGATTTGCTGGATTTTATAAAAAAAGGGGATGAAAAAGGATACCGGGATGCCATCGAAAGACATTTTGAGGTTTATAAGATTTTCAAGGTCAATCGGAGTCAGGAGTTGATGGCAGAAAAAGAAAGTAGTGAAAAGGTAGAAGGGATATGAAAAGACTACATTTCATCATTTTATGTTTATCCTTAATAATATTGTTTATGAATACATCTTGTTTGAGAAAAAAGGAAAAGAGGATAGAGGTGCAATGGGAAAACTCATTGCTGCTTCCAGGATGCGCCGGCATGCCGGAGAACGTCGGATTAGCAGGTGCATATTCCGGGATAGTGGAAGGAAAGTTGCTTGTGCTGGGCGGAGCTAACTTTCCTGACAAGTATCCTTGGGAAGGAGGAACGAAAACTTGGTGGTCTACTTTATATAGCTATGATTTACAAACGGGAAAATGGACTGTTTATGATGATTTTCTCGATCGCCCGCTTGCTTATGGAGTTTCAATAAGTCTGCCGGAAGGATTGTTGTGTATTGGAGGGTGTGATCGTACGCAGTGTAGTGATAACGTTTTCCTGATAAAGAAAGAAGAAGATTCATTTGTGATAGACTCTGTCAGTTATCCATCTTTGCCGGTTCCGTTGGCGAATGCAACGGGAGCAATGGGTGATAACTGTATTTATATTGCTGGGGGGCAAGAGACTATGGTAAATGAACAGTCGACTCATCATTTTTACATGCTTGATTTGATGCATAAAGAAAGAGGATGGCAAGAAATGCCGGATTGGAATGGTCCTTCTCTTTCCTATGCAGTAGGCGTGGCTCAAGGGGAACGATTTTATCTTTTCAGCGGAAGAAGTTATGCTCCGGATGAGGCGATGGTAGAACATACGGAGGGGTACGTATTTGAGCCAGGCATTGGAAAATGGAGTAAAATGATCGGTTCTTTTCCTGTAATGGCGGGGACTGGTATACCATACGGGGAGGATAAGATTCTGCTATTTGGGGGAGTGGAAGAGATTCTTCCTACATCTTCCGAGCATCCGGGATTCAGCCGCAAGTTACGAGTAGTCAGTACAAGTACGAATTCTCTGGTAGATTCGCTCGAATGTCCTTATCGCATTCCGGTTACTACGAATGTTGTTTCTGCCGGGAATCAGGTATTTATCGTAAGTGGTGAGGTACAGCCGGGAATACGGACGCCATTTATTCTAAAAGGAAGTTTCTAGAAATAAAATGAAATATCAAATCTAATTAAATGCATTATGAACAATTATGAAAGACTGGAAGGTATGGTTGCGGCCACCTTCACCCCAATGGATGAAAATGGGGATGTAAATTTATCTATTATTGAAAAATATGCTGATTGGATCGCATCAACTCCTATTAAAGGGGTGTTTGTGTGCGGTACGACTGGTGAATTCTCTTCGCTGACGATTGATGAACGTAAATTAATTCTTGAAAAATGGGTTGCTTCGGCTGGTAAGCGGTTCAAAGTGATTGCCCATGTAGGTTCAAACTGTCAACGGAGTGCTATGGAACTGGCATGTCATGCGGAAAAAGCAGGAGCCGATGCCATTGCTTCAATAGCTCCGTCTTTTTTCAAGCCGGGAACGGTAGATGAGTTGATCGATTTTTTTGCTCCGGTTTGCAGGTCTGCCAGTGGACTGCCTTTCTATTACTATAATATGCCGTCGATCACAGGGGTTAATTTGCCGGTAGATAGATTTTTGGTAGAGGGTAAGAAGAAAATACCAAACTTGGTAGGTACTAAATTTACTCATAATAACCTGATGGAGATGGGGGCTTGCATCGATTTGGAGCAGCATAAGTTTGAAGTTCTGCATGGCTTTGACGAGATTCTGATTGCAGGTTTATCAATGGGAGCTGTGGCAGGCGTAGGAAGTACATATAATTATATTCCCAATGTTTACCATGCCATTTTTGAATCAATGAAGCAAAATGATGTGGAAACAGCACGTGTCTGGCAAATGAAATCTATACGTACAGTGGAAGTTATCATTAAATATGGTGGAGGCGTACGTGGAGGTAAAGCTATCATGAAATTAATAGGTATTGATTGCGGCAGTTGTCGTTTACCGATTAAACCTTTTTCAGTTGAGGAGTATGACAAATTAAAAGGTGATTTGGATGCAATAAATTTCTTCGATTTTTAGATATAAAAAGAGGAGATGACAGTAAAAGTATATTGCTGGGGTTTAGCTATTTTACTTTCTGTCATTCCCCTCAAATCTAGTTAAATGCGTTCAAAATTACCTAAAATAAAAATACTATGAAAGTAAGAAGGGAAATATTAATCATATTTTCAATGATTTTATTATTGGTATTGCCAGCCATGTCTTTGGGTAAAGAAATAAAATGGGTGCTGGAACGACCGGTAATTCCTGTGTTGGTGAAGAAACCGGCAAGTCCTGTATTAAAGGTTACTCTAATCAGGGCAGACAATCAACCTTACACCATTCAGCAAATAGATTTAGATTTATTAGGGAGTACAGATGTGGCAGATGTTGTTTCTGTTGCTATATATGGTACACAAGAAAATGGACTGATAGATACATCCCGTTTGCTATATAAATCACTTCCCGCTGCACGTAAAATATCATTTACTGATAAAGTGCAGGTAAATCAGGATTCTTTGTCTTTTTGGGTAGCCGTGACGTTGAAAGATACGGTTTCATTGGATCACCGTATTCAGCTTAACTGTAACCGGATTAAAACGACTAAAGGCAATCTGAAAATCTCGGAAAAAGGAAGTAAACCTTTGCGGGTAGGAGTAGCGGTACGGCAGAAAGGACAGGATGGGTGTGTTTCGTCACGTATTCCGGGATTGGCTACCAGCAATCAAGGAACTTTGTTAGCCATTTTTGATGCCCGTTATGACTATTCTCGTGATTTGCAAGGAAATATAGACATTGCTCTTCATCGGAGTACGGATCAGGGATTGACCTGGCAACCTGTTCAGACTGTATTGGATATGGGAGAATGGGGCGGTTTGCCGCAGAAATACAATGGAGTGAGCGATGCTTGTATTCTAGTCGATAAAAATACAGGTGACATTTATGTAGCCGGATTGTGGATGCATGGCCTGCTGGATAAAGATGGCAAGTGGATAGAAGGATTGAATGAAAGTAGCACGGTCTGGACACACCAATGGAAAGGAAAAGGCTCCCAACCCGGAACAGGACTAAAAGAAACCTGCCAGTTTATGATAGTGAAAAGTACGGATGACGGTCTTAGCTGGAGCTTTCCGGATAATATAACCACAAAGACGAAACACCCTGAATGGTGGCTGTTTGCACCAGCACCGGGACAAGGGATTACGTTGAAGGATGGCACGTTGGTATTTCCCACACAGGGACGTGATGAAAAAGGACTTCCTTTCTCAAATATTACGTATAGTAAAGATCACGGAAAGACGTGGGTGACCAGCAACTCTGCGTATCAAGATGTAACGGAATGTAGTGTCGTACAATTGAATGATGGCGCCCTGATGTTGAACATGCGTGACAACCGGAACAGAGGACATAAAGAGGTGAACGGTCGGAGAATTTGTACGACTACCGATTTGGGAGCGAGTTGGAAGGAACATCCTACTTCAAGAAAGGCACTGGTGGAACCTACTTGTATGGCAAGCCTGCACCGACATGAATATATAGAAGAAGGAAAAAAGAAAAGCATGCTTCTCTTTGTAAATCCGAATGATTACGGGAAAAGGGATAAACTGACTTTGAAAGTGAGTTTTGATGATGGAATGACCTGGCCGAAGGAACATTGGATTCTTTTCGACCAATATCGCAGTGCCGGATATTCCTGCATTACGTCCATAGATGAAAATTCAATAGGCATATTATATGAGAGCAGTCAGTCGGATTTAGCTTTTATAAAAATCGATTTAACGGAGATTTTAAAGTAAACAGGCATGAATAATAAAACTTCAAATATATATCCCTGGGTAGTAGTCGGACTATTGTGGGGTGTTGCTTTGCTGAATTATATGGACAGGCAAATGCTTTCCACTATGCGAATTCCGATGATGGAGGATGTCCGGGAATTGGAATCGGCTGCCAATTTGGGTCGTCTGATGGCTGTCTTTCTGTGGGTATACGGACTGATGAGTCCTTTGTCGGGTATCATAGGTGACCGTGTGAACCGTAAATGGTTGATTGTAGGTAGTCTGTGTGTATGGTCGGGAGTTACTTATCTGATGGGCTATGCCACCACTTTCAATCAACTCTATTGGTTGCGTGGGATTATGGGAGTTAGTGAAGCACTGTATTTACCTGCTGCTTTGTCTCTGATTGCTGATTTTCACAAAGATAAAACTCGTTCGCTGGCTGTGGGAATACATATGACGGGATTATATGTAGGACAGGCTATCGGTGGGTTCGGAGCTACTTTTGCAGCAATCTATTCCTGGCATACCACGTTTCATTGGTTTGGCATTATAGGTATAGGTTATGGTATTATTCTGGCATTTTTCCTACGTGATAAAGAGAGAGGAAATGTCTCGGAGAATCAGAAGATGAAAAAGATTCCGGTATTGAAGAGCTTGGGAATGTTATTCTCTAATGTCTTCTTCTGGGTTATCTTATTTTATTTCTGTGTGCCGGGTACTCCGGGATGGGCGGCAAAGAATTGGTTACCAACTCTTTTTTCTGATAGCTTGTCTATTGATATTTCAGTAGCAGGTCCTATGTCTACCATTTCTATAGCCTTATCTTCACTCTTCGGAGTATTGGCAGGTGGATACATCTCGGATCAATGGGTATTAAAAAATGTACGTGGAAGAGTTTATACTGGTGCGTTGGGTTTGGGGCTTATCATACCTTCCCTGCTGTTTATCGGATATGGTCATTCTATTTTTGCATTGGTCATGGGAGCGGTGTTATTCGGAATAGGTTTTGGTATGTTTGATGCAAATAATATGCCTATTCTTTGTCAGTTTGTATCTGCACGTTACAGGGCAACCGCTTATGGTATTATGAATATGTGTGGTGTATTTGCCGGAGCTGCTATTACGAGCCTTTTAGGCGAATCAATGGATGCCGGACACTTGGGACGTGATTTTGCACTGCTTGCTATATTGGTACTGGCTATGCTGGTTATTCTGGTCACTTGTCTGCGACCTAAAACAATTGATATGAAAGATTAATTTTCAAATTTTAATTTTATATTTTATGAAAAACTCAATAAAGCATACGAATAAAATATTATCGGTGTTATTTGCTTTTTTATTTATTTCCCTAAATATTCAAGCAGATGATATCAGTTCTAAAGAAATTAAAGTTTCTGGTATAGTACAGGATCAAACTGGGGTAGAATTGCCCGGAGTTTCAATTTCTGTAAAAGGAGTAGATAAAGGTACCATTACCAATGCGTCCGGTGAATTCTCAATAATGGTTTCTCCTGACGCTACTCTTATTGTTTCTTTTGTAGGAATGGAAACAAAAGAAATTGCAGTCAAAGGGCGTAGAAATATTGTCATTGTTTTGAAAGAGAGTTCTGTATTGCTTGATGAAGTTGTAGCTATAGGCTATGGAAAACAATCAAGGGCATTAATAACCAATTCTATTTCTAAGATAAATAAGGAAGAATTCCAGAAGGCACCCGGACAGAATCCATTATTACAGTTACAAGGAAAAGTGCCTGGTCTGTCTTTACAGATTTCTAGTGGGCAGCCTGGAGCTGATCCTCAATTATTTATTCGTGGAGGAAGTTCAACTTCGCCGGAAAGTGATACACCTTTAATAATTATTGATGGTATAATATCACAAGGTTTTAGAAATATATCAGATATGAATCCGGCAGATATAGAATCTATAGAGGTCTTGAAAGATGCTGCTTCTACTGCTATCTATGGTTCCAGAGCAGCCAATGGTATTATTCTTGTTAAGACTAAATCCGGTCAGAAAGGGAAACCTGTTGTGAGTCTGCGATACACATACGGAGTGGAACAACAACCTCAGCGAATCCCATTATTGAATGCACGGGATTATATAACATTATCTCGTTCGAATATTGCCAAATTTAATCAGGCAGACTTAACTTATAATGGAAAAGAAGATCAGGCTAAATTTTTGAGCGGTTCATTTGGTATGTCAACCGGAAATCCTAGAAATTCAAAGAATACGCTTGAGTTTTTGGATGTTTATCTTCAAAAGTATGGTCAAGGTTACGTCAGTAACTTGTTGGAAAACGAAGGATGGCAGACAATGGCAGATCCTGTTACAGGTAAACAACTTATTTTTCAGGATAATGACTTTCAGAAAGCCACCTTTACAACTGGGCAGAAGCATGAAATAGATTTGAGCATTAGTGGAGGGACGGAAGTTATTAACTATTATGTAGGATTAAGATATTTGAATCAGGATGGTATTCTTCGAGGTACGAATTATAAGAATTACAGCGTTTTGTTTAATGGAAACTATAAATTGAGTGAAGCATGGAGTCTGTCTACTAAAGCTAGTTTGCAGGTGAGAGATGCTGTAGGAGGTGGAAATACAGTTAATACCATATCACGAAGCATATTGACTCCACCAACTTACCGCTTGTATTATGAAGATGGAACTCCGGCTCCGGGTGAAGGAATTTCTTCTTTCAGAAGCAGATTGCATGAAATTTATTATAAGACTAACTATGATGATACCAATGTATATAGGACAACTTTCCAATTAGGTGCAATTTGGAATATTCTGCCTGGCTTGATATTAAAGCCTACAGCCTATTATTTCGGTACGGAAGGTATAGAAAATTATTTTCAGGCAGATAATGAAACAACCGGAAATACAATTCGTCCGGCTTCTGCCAAACATAATTTTGACAGGCATTTGCAGGGAGATTTAGTGCTTTCGTATGATAAGAAAGTGAAAGATCATAATATTGGAGTCGTAGCAGGTGCCAGCTATACTCATGATTATAGTTATAGGCTTTCTGCAAGTGGCAGTGGTTCTTCCATAGATTTAATTCCGACATTAAATGCAACGGCAGATAGTACTCAGCGGGCAAGTTCGACTAAAACAATGGAAGCCACTTTGAGTTATTTCGGACGTGTAAATTATGATTATAATGGCAAATATCTTTTCTCCATCAGTATGCGTGCCGATGGTTCTTCGCGATTTGCGGAAGATAATAAATGGGGATTTTTCCCGGGAGTATCTGCTGGGTGGAATATGCATCGGGAAAACTTCTATAAACCATTGGAAGCTATCGTTAGTCGTTGGAAATGGCGTGCTAGTTGGGGGCGCACAGGTAACAACAATTTGAGTGTGGCTAATTCGAGAGGAGAATATAAGATTACAGATACCAACTATCAGGGCTCTGTCGGTATATTAAATACAACATTGAAAAATTCGCAGTTGCGCTGGGAAACAACAGAATCCTATGACATCGGGGTTGATTTGGGCTTTTTCAATAATAGATTAGGACTGTTAATCGACTATTACAACAAACTGACATTTGACAGATTGTATGATGAACCTTTATGGAGTTCTACCGGATTTAGTTCCATTAAGAGTAACTATGGATCTGTTAGAAACTCAGGAGTAGAGATTGAGTTGAATGCTACTCCTATTCAAACTAAAGATTTCTCATGGGATTTAGGGTTGACATTTGCTTATAACAAAGGAGTGGTAGTAGACTTACCGGATAATGGAGAAGAAAAGCATCGTGTAGGAGGAAACTTTGTTTATGATCCTGCAACTGGAGGGACAAAAAAAGTGGGTGGTATTGCCGAAGGTGAGAGATTTGGCGGAAGATGGGCTTTTCATTACTTGGGAACATATCAGACTGAAGAAGAAGCGGCCAAGGCACCTAATGACCCGAACGCACAAGGAAGAAAGAAACATGCGGGAGATGCAATATTTGAAGATGTAAATAATGATGGACAATTGGACTCTAAAGACATGATTTTCATGGGATATGTTCGTCCTGATAAAGTCGGAGGAATTATTAATACATTGAAATACAAAGGACTAACTGTACGGATCGTTATGGACTGGGCTATGGGGCATGTAATAGACAATGGCTTCAAAGGACAGATAATGGGTAGCTCACGTAATAATAATAATGCCATCAAAGAGGCAATGACCAATTCTTGGCAGAGTGCGAATGATGGGAGCAAATATCCTAAATATACTGTTCAGAGCGACTATGATTATCAATATAGAAATCATATGAGATGGGATAATCAGATCGGGAGCTCTGCAAGTGGTAGTACTAATAATAGCTTGTATTTTAGCAAGGGAGATTACCTGGCATTCAGGGAAGTGTCTTTAAGTTATATGTTGCCATTATCTTGGATTAGAAAGATGAGACTCAGTGCTGTGGAAGTTTTTGCAGGAGCGTATAATATTGGTTATATAAAAAAATATGATGGCATGTTTCCTGAAATATATACTGGTGTTGACTATGGCATTTATCCGAGACCCAGACAATATAACATGGGAGTAAAAATTAATTTCTAATTAAATAAGACTCATAATTATGAAACAATTTAAATCAATACTATTAGGCATTTCTTTATTCTTGTTGCATTCGTGTAACTTACTGGATGTAGATACTGTTTCAAGCATTACCGGAGATGGATACTGGAATACAAAAGGCGATGTAGAAAGTTATATGATTGGTATTTATACCAAATTGCGCGATACATCGAATTCTACTCTTCATTTTGAAGACAGAGGAGATGCCTTTACAACAGGGCTGGAAGGTGGCCCTTCTAATTTATGGGCGCAAAACCTCACATCGCAAAATGGTTATAGCTGGTCGAGCTATTACTCTGTAATACAACATTGTAATATGTTACTGAAGTATACTCCCGGAATAGATTTTGGTGTAGAGGCTGATAAAAACAGATTATTGGCAGAGGCGTATTGTATCAGAGGGTATATGTATTTCTGTATTGCCCGGATATGGGGGGATGCCCCTTTGGAACTGGAACCGACAGAAAGTTCAAATAAGCCTAAGTTAGCAAGAGAACCCGCGGAGGAAGTTTTGGCACGTGCTCTAAGTGATGTAAATACGGCAATTGATCTTTTTCCGGAAGAAAGTTATGCAAATGGAAAAGGAAGGGCATCGAAGCCGGCATGCTATGCATTGAAAGCCGATATTTTGCTATGGAAAGCAAAAGTGATGAATGGATCGGAACAAGATTTGAAAGATGTCATAACTTATGCGGATTTGGCAAGTAAAGGACTTTCACTGGAAGATAACTTTGCAGATATTTATGGAACTAAATATGGGAAAGAAGTGATATGGACTATCCATTTCGAAATTTATGAAAAGGAAGCTCAGTATAGTCAGAGTCTGAAGCCAAGAGATGTTTTTGTAGAAAAGGCGGTCAATAAGGATGAAATTCCTTATGCTAAAGGAGGAGCTCGCAGCACTTATGCACCAAGTCCGTTTTTGATAGGTCTTTTTAATGCTAATCCGGCAGATATCAGAACCAAAGACTCTTATATCACTGCAAAGGATGCGGACGGAAATGAAATAGGGACTTTTGATAATAAGATGAAGGGAACAAAAACAGAAGGAGATCGCACCTATGACTCAGATATAGTTATATATCGGCTTGCAGAGATGTATTTATTTAAAGCAGAAGCCTATGCGGCGTTAAATCAAACGCCACAGGCTATTATTGAACTGAATAGAGTCAGAGACCGTGCCAAGATTGGAACTTATAGTGGAAGTACCAATAAAATAGCAGTGGAGAAAGAAATTCTGAACGAGCGTGCAAGAGAGTTATATCTTGAGAGAAAAAGATGGCCCGATCTTCTTAGATTTCATTATGGTGGAACGATTGATGTTTATCAGGAGGTCCCGAACTTAAAGAAAAAAGTCGATGATAATATTATCATTCCATTATATCTTGCAATCCCATTGAGCGATATAAATATCAATCCTAATTTAAAACAAACTCAAGGATATGAAAACCTATAAGATTATTACATGCGTATTTCTTTTTACAAGTATGTTTACACAGGCTTGTCAAAAAGATGATGAGACACAAGGAAACCCAACTCCTGTTCCACCGGAAGAAGAAGTGCCTTCGTCCGAATTCAACTATATTTATAATCAAGGGACGGATGGTTTTGAACTCTATCGAATACCTGCTATTGTTAAAAGTAAAAGCAATACTTTATTAGCTTTTGCTGAAGCTAGAAAAGCTCGAAGTAATGGAGATAGCGGAGATATAGATCTTGTAGTCAAACGTTCGTCGGATAATGGAAAAACATGGAGTAAACAGATTACGATATGGAATGATGGACAAAACACTTGTGGAAATCCCGTGCCTATTGTTGACGACAGAGGTAGAATACATCTGCTTATGACTTGGAATTTCCAGACTGATAAATGGGGGGCAATAACCAATGGTACCGGAGAAGACAGCCGACGTCCGTACTATACATATTCTGATGATGACGGCATTACTTGGGCGCAACCAGTTGAAATAACTTCTTCTGTAAAAAAAGAAAAATGGGATTGGTATGCTACCGGTCCGTGCCATGGTATTCAGATTCAAAAGGGAATACATAAAGGAAGATTAGTTGCTCCAAACTATTTTACAACTCGGGAGAGTGGAAAGGTCACGAGTTATTCTCATATCATTTATTCTGATGATTACGGAAAAACATGGAAACCAGGAGAACCTACTCCTGTCGGTGGTGTTGGAGAATGTTCTGTAGCCGAGATAGGAGAGGGAACGTTAATGTTGAATATGAGAGCAGATGAAGGCTTTTATCGGAAAAGTTGTACTAGCATAGATGGAGGACTTACTTGGTCTTCACCTCAAATTAGCATTGATCAAATAGACTGTAAGTGTCAGGGTAGTATATTATCAATAGGAGGAGCTGTTTTTCTTTCGAATGCTGCTTCCGCTACGGAACGTATTAATATGACTATCAAAAAAAGTACGGATAATGGGAAAAACTGGAAGGGACAATATACAGTTTATGAAGGTAACTCTGGTTACTCTGATATAGTTGAGCTCTCTGATTCACAGATTGCTATTATCTATGAGGGAGGAGAAAAACGATATACGGATGGGCTGGCATTTAAAGTTGTTAGCATAAAATCAATACAATGAATTTAATACATTACTGATATGAAAAGAAAAACTATATATTTATTACAGTGTATTGTTGTGATATTGTTATTGGCTTGTTCTGAAGATGATTTGCAGTCCTTGCAAGCTGCTTTTGAATCAGATCTTCAGGAAGTCACAATCGGAGAAAGTATTACTTTCAAAGACATATCTACTGGTGAACCTTCTAAATGGAATTGGCGGTTCGAAGGTGGAGAACCAGAAACCTCAATCTTATTTAGTCCCAATGTTGTATATAATAAGCCTGGAGTTTATTCGGTTACCTTGTCTGTCGGACGCGGAGAAGAAGCAAACGAAATGGTGAAGGAACAATATATTACTGTTAACTATCCGTCGCAGATAACTGTTGACTTCTCTGCAGATAAAACTACTGCTACAAATGAAGATGTTATTTCTTTTAAAGATTTGTCCAAAGGCTATCCGAATGAGTGGTTATGGAGTTTCACACCTAAAGAAGGTGGAGCAGCTATCACTTCAACAGAACAAAATCCACAAATGACACTTTCTCCGGGAATCTATACTGTTAAATTGACAGCTAAGAATCCCAAAGCGTCTTCGGACAAAGTAAGAGAGGATTATATTACTGTTATTGATAAAAATGCGATTGCCGCTGATTTTGGTGCACAATGCCGGAATACTTATGCCGGGGGATATATTAACTTCTTGGATAAGACATTAGGAACGGTTGAAGAATGGGAATGGACATTTGAAGGAGGTACTCCAGCCAGTTCTGTAGAACAAAATCCTGTAGTGCAATATAATAATCCAGGAAAATACAAAGTGACGTTGAAAGCTAAAAACTCAGTAAATAGCTCTACGAAAGAGAAAGAAGGTTATGTATATGTTGTTTCTGCAGAAAAGTTAGTATTGTATTTGCCATTCGATGGTGATAATAAAGATGCAGGTCCAAATCAATTGAATCCTGAGGAACTTACGGCAGGAGCTGGTTCCAGTGTATATAATTCTCAGGCGCGCTTTTCCGGAGAAAGTGCTGAATGTCGATTTGCAGCACACTTCCAAGGCGACAAGCAAAATTATTCAATTTTGTCTATTCCTGAAGAAGGATTGAAGAATCATTATACGGATAGTGAATTTACAGTTGCATTTTGGGTGAAGGTTTCAAATATGACAGCTAAGAATGCAGTCTTTCATCAAGGTGTGGGACCTGGTGCTACTTATACCGATCCTGTGCCCAGACAAAGTTGGTTTAGACTTGATACCAGTGGTAAAACTGTTGTTTTCTGTGTAGAATACAAGGGAAAAGCAGGAAACTGGGCTGAATATGAAGGTAAACGAATGGATGACGGTGAGTGGCATCACTATGTATGTATTTATAAGAAAGTGGATGGAAAAAGAGATAGTTATTTGTATATAGATGGGCAGAAAGTTATTGAAAAGAAAGGGGTTGTTGACAAGGTGGTAGATAATTGGCCATACTATATTGGTTGTAACTATCGATTTACTAATGGAGAATTTGCACCTGAGAACTTCTTGAATGGTTATCTGGATGATTTTATTTTGTATAACAGAATATTGTCAGAAGAAGAAATACAAGATTTATACAATAACTAAAAACTAATTGTGGAACTTCTCTTTTAATCAGTAAAAGAGAAGTTCCACATTCAATTAATATCAGAATATGAAAAAACTTTTTCTATTGATTTTCATGCTTGTAAATTGCATTGGTTTATATGCACAACAGGTAATGGAGACAAGTGAAGCATACAAGAAGGCGGATGAATTATTAAAGAAGCTGACAATTGAGGAAAAAGCGCTCATGGTTAGGGGCTATAATAAGTTTTTTATCAAAGGTTTTGAAGAAAAAGGAATACTTCCTGTTTATTTGTCGGATGCGACACAAGGGGTTAATATCCGGAATAATTTGCCTGATCCTAACGTTGTAAAGCAACTGGAACGTTCAACAGCTTTTCCTTCTCCCATTTTGCTAGCCTCAACATTTTCACCGGAGTTATCTTACCAATATGCTAAAGCTATTGGAGAAGAATGTAGAGCTGGAGGAATTGAGGTTTTGTTAGGTCCCGGATTAAATATCTATCGACAGTCTCAATGTGCCAGAAATTTTGAATATTTTGGAGAAGATCCCTATTTGGTATCTCAAATGGTCAGTCAATATGTGACCGGACTTCAAAGTACGGGTACAGCGGCATGTTTAAAGCATTTCTACGGGAATAATACTGAATTTTATCGTAAACGGAGTAATTCCATTATCGGAGAACGTGCTATGAATGAAATCTATTTGCCGGGTTTTAAAGCTGGGATAGATGCAGGAGCTATGTCTGTAATGACTTCTTATAATCAGATCGATGGCGAATGGGCAGGACAAAGTTCGTATGTAATAAAGAAGATTCTTAGAGAAAAGCTGGGATTTAAATGGTTGGTTATGAGTGACTGGAATTCTGTGTGGGATTTGGAAAAGGTTATTAAATCAGGTCAAAATCTGGAAATGCCGGGTTCATATAATTTTGGAGTATCAGTATTGGATTTATATCATGAAAAGAAAATAACAGAGAAGGATTTAGACGATATGATACGGCCCACTTTGGCTACTTGTGTTGCCATGGGATTTTATAGCAGGCCTAAGTATGACACGACTTTGTTAAGTAAATATCCTGAACATGAGCAAACTGCGAGGCGAGTTGCAGAAGAAGGTGTGGTATTACTTAAAAACAGGAATGAAATTTTACCGCTTGATCCTACAAAAAATAGAAAAATATTATTAACCGGTAAATTTGTATATGAAATACCTCGTGGCTATGGTGCGGCAGAAGTGATAGGGTATAATAATGTAAGTCTGATTGATGCTTTGCAGAAAGTCTTTGGGCGAACTGTATATTATATTGAAAAGCCTACTGTGGCAGAGATAAAAGAGGCTGATGTTGTTTTATTGAGTATGGGTACACGGGATAAAGAAGCCGTAGAACGTCCGTTTGCTTTACCTAGGGAAGACGAATCATTTATGCGCTATATCACTAAAAATAATCCTAACACTATTGCTATTATCAATACTGGGTCTGCGATTGATATGTCAGCATGGAACGAACAATTAGCAGCTTTGATTTATGGTTGGTATGGAGGACAATCTGGATTTGAAGCACTTACTGATATTATTATCGGAAAAGTAAATCCATCAGGAAAATTACCGATGACTATAGAAAGGTCATTTAAAGATTCACCGGCATGGGGATATTTGCCACAAGGGGCATCACTCTATAATGAGCTTAAAAATGAGCATCTTATTAATGTGTATGATGTTAATTATAAGGAAGATGTATTAGTTGGATATAGGTGGTATGATACAAAGAAGATAGAACCGCTTTATCCTTTTGGATATGGACTATCCTATACAACATTTGCTTTGACAAAACCACGATTATCATCTAACAAGATGAATGATAAACAGACTATAAAATGTTCTGTTACTCTTACGAATACAGGTAAGTGTGAAGGAGCTGAGGTGGTACAATTATATATCAAAGAGAACCAGCCAAGTGTATTACGTCCCGAAAAAGAACTAAAAAGATTTGAGAAAGTATCCTTGAAACCTGGGGAAAATCGAATCCTTGAGTTTATAATAACTTCCAAGGATTTAGCTTTTTGGGATGATCAGACACATAGTTGGAAAACAAATACTGGACAATATACAATTTTTCTAGGAACATCCTCCAGGCATATAAATCAAACTCTTTCTTTTATAAAAGAATAGGAATACTTTTAGGGCTACTTTGTGGATGCCGATGATAGAATTTGCCTTTAAGCATAAGTTAATAAAACTACAGTCTGATAATTATTTAGATTGTAGTTTTTTTGATAATATCTCATTCATTTATTATTTAATGGTGGAGTTGTCTTATTTATTTGGCCAATTCTGTATATTTGCAGACATATACTACAATATCATGAAAATTATATTTATTAATACACTTCGTATCCTGATGATTCTCGTGATTATGATTTCATGTGGAGTTGCCTATGTAGTATACGAAGATACATTGGCTGACTGGTGGATACCTGTTGGAGTGGCACTTATAATAGTGATAGCAACAATTCCTTTCTATAAAGGATGGATTTGGCTGACAACAATGGATAATAAAGTAATTAATTGTTGTTGCCATTTGGTTTGTGTCGGTGCTATCAGTTGTGTATTGTTTCTTGGGGGGAATTACTGGTTCGCCGATTCTGCTTCCACGCATGAAGAGAAAGTCATGGTACAGAAAAAATATATAGAAACACATAAGAAAACTCGTAGGGTCGGCAGACATCGTTATGTGTCGGATGGCGTTCGTAAAGAATATTATTTGCAGGTAGCTTTTGAAAATGGGAATGTAGAAACATTGCATGTATCTCCTTCTACTTATAATAAGACAAAGACAGGTCGGCCGAAGATTCTGACTTTGCAAAAGGGCTTATTTGGGTTGCCTGTAATTACCAAAGGACTTTAATGAAAGTCACACCACCTTTAGAATGGGTTATATATCCTTTAAAAGCGATGTGACTTTCATTAAAAGGTGAGGCAACTTCCAAAGTGGAAGTTGCGCAGCTTATCGTTAGATTAATCGTTAGCCTTCACATCTTTGTCGTTATTTTCTTCATTCATTCTTCTTTTCTTTTATTTTTCATCTTGCTAATTTTGCATTTAGTCTACAAATGGGACTCGTTCGTCTCATTTGAAAAATTAGTGCTGATCTCTGCCTTATCTTCGTGACGAAATTAAAACGGAATAAAATCATGAAGATGAATAAAACTAGATTATTAGAGAAAATATCTATTCAGTCGGGTGTCTCTTTAGATGAGTGTGGGACAGTGCTCAAAACTTTTGAAAAAGTTCTAAGTGAAGAACTTTCCCGTAAAATGTATCGTTATGGCGGATGGATCCTATTATTGATCGCTTTATTTGTGTCTGTAACAGTATTCAGCCAGACAACAGGACGGAAAGGACGTCCGATGCAGACCATCCGTGGGATTGTTATAGATGGAGACTCGAAGTTTCCGATACCGTATGCAACAGTAAAGCTATCTGAAAAAGAGGGGGCGGGTACGATAACAGACAGTCTTGGTCGTTTCAGTATACCGCAGGTTCCTGTCGGCCGACATACCGTAGAAGCTGCGTTTATGGGATATGAACCAGGCATTTTCAGAGAAATACTGGTGACCTCCGCCAAGGAAATATATTTGGAAATACCTTTGAAAGAAAGCGTGAACGAATTAAACGAAGTGATAATTCGTGCGCGGACGAACAAGGAAGAAGCAATGAATAAGATGGCTACTACCGGAGCACGTATGTTGAGTGTAGAAGAAGCGAGCCGTTATGCAGGTGGATTTGATGATCCCGCACGTTTGGTTTCCGCTTTTGCCGGAGTAGCTCCCAGCGTTTCTTCCAATGGAATTTCTATTCATGGCAATGCCCCACATCTGTTGCAATGGAGACTGGAGGATGTCGAAATTCCTAATCCGAATCACTTTGCGGACATCGCTACATTGGGTGGAGGAATCCTTTCCTCTCTAAGTTCACAAGTGCTTGGAAACTCTGATTTTTTCACCGGCGCATTTCCTGCCGAATATGGAAATGCCGTATCCGGAGTTTTTGACATGAAATTGCGTAACGGCAACAACCAAAAGAACGAAAATACCATTCAGGTGGGAATTATGGGAATCGACGTCGCTTCCGAAGGCCCTTTGAGCAAGAAACATAAAGCATCGTATATTTTCAATTACCGTTATTCTACAACCGGCCTTCTGAATCTTGAAGGAGGAACGATGGATTATCAGGACCTGAACCTCAAACTCAACTTTCCAACACAGAAAGCCGGAACGTTCTCTGTTTGGGGAACAAGCCTGATTGATAAGTTCACCAGTGATTTTGAAAAGAACACAGAGAAATGGGATTATTGGGGCGACCGCAGTGAATCAAGAGACAAGCAATATATGGCAGCCGGAGGTGTCAGCCATCGTTATTTCTTTAATAATGACGCATCATTGAAGACCACGATAGCCGCTACCTATTCGCAACTCGACGGAGGAGCAACCTTATTCAACCATTCGATGGAGTCTACTCCTTATATGGATCTTGATTCAAAATATACCAACCTGATATTTACCACTACCTTTAATCGTAAATTCAGTAACCGTTTTACGAACAAGACAGGATTCACCTATACCAATATGTTCTACAAAATGGATCTTTCCATTGCTCCTTATGAAGCCGAACCACTGGAAATTGTATCTCAAGGAAAAGGTAATACAAGTCTGATTTCAGCCTACAATAGTTCATCGGTGGGATTAACAGAGCGTTGGACTCTTAATGCCGGAATCTATGGACAGCTTCTGACTCTGAACAATAAATGGTCTGTAGAACCACGGGTTGGCTTGAAGTGGCAAGCTACTCCAAAAACAACCTTTGCGTTGGCTTATGGAATGTACAGTCGTATGGAAAAGATGGATGTATATTTTGTTAAAACGAAAAGTACAGGCAATCAATTCGTCAATAAAGATCTTGATTTTACAAAAGCACAGCACATTATGTTATCATTCGGTTACAAGATTTCTGATCGCATGAATCTGAAGATAGAACCATATATCCAGTTTTTGCATGATGTCCCAGTAATGGCGGATAGTTCTTACTCCGTACTTAACCGTTCTGATTTTTATGTGGAAGATGCGTTGGTCAATAAAGGAAGAGGACGCAATGTGGGAATAGACATTACCTTCGAACGTTTTTTGGAGAAAGGACTTTATTATATGATTTCGGGTTCCTGGTTTGATTCTCGTTACCGGGGTGGGGACGGTGTGTGGTATAACACGAAGTTTAACCGTAATTATGTGATAAACGGACTTATCGGTAAAGAATGGATGTTGGGAAGAAATAAACAGAATATACTTAGTGTCAACCTGAAACTAACCTTGCAAGGTGGTGATCGATATTCTCCGATTGACTTGGAGGCAACGATGAATCATCCGGATAAAGAAGTGCAATATGACGAAACGAAAGCTTTCTCAAAACAATATTCTCCTATGTTGATTGGTAATTATACTGTCAGTTATCGTATCAACAAGAGAAAAGTATCACATGAATTTGCAGTGAAAGGACTTAACTTTACGGGTGCTAAAGAACATTACGGTCATGAATATAATGTGAAAACTGGAAAAATAGATGTCAGCGACAATTCTACGATATTGACGAATGTGAGTTATAAACTTGAATTTTAGAGATACGGTATAGAGTCTAACCGGAAAAATGTTTTATCTTCGTCCCCAATAAAGCGTATGACAACTGAAACACTTGCAACAGGTAGTGAATCTACCTTTTTATATCGATTTCTCGTTAGTCCGGACTTACGATGGATGCGGTATTTGGTACTTATCCTGGTGCTGGGGACGATCTCTTTCAATCAGGTCTTTATTATCTTTTTGGATTATAAGGATATATTGGGCGGATGGATTTACACATTTACCTTTCTTTACCTGCTCACTTATGTAGCGGTTATCTACTTGAATCTTTTCCAACTCTTTCCGAAATATTTGTTGAAGAGACATTATCTGACCTATTTGTCATTGCTTTCTGCTGCGATGATCGTAGCTCTGTTGATACAGATGTCAATAGAATACATGGCATATTCCTATTGGCCGGAACTCCATGCGCGAGGTTCTTATTTTTCGATGCACATGGTAGTGGACTATATTTCTTCTTTTATGTTATCTACGCTGTGTATGATAGGAGGTACGATGACAGTTCTTCTGAAAGAGTGGATGATTAACAACCGGCGTGTTTCACAAATGGAGAAAGCCCATGTCGTTTCTGAAGTGGAACGGTTAAAAGAACAGATCAGCCCTGAACTTCTTTTTAAAACATTGCACCAATCGGGAGAATTAACGTTGAGTGAGCCGGAAACAGCCTCAAAGATGTTGATGAAGTTAAGCCAACTTCTCCGCTATCAGTTGTATGACTGCAATAGGGCCAAAGTCTTGCTTAGTAGCGAAATTACATTTCTTACTAATTACCTGACATTGGAACAGACCTCCCGACCACAATTTTACTATGAATTTACTTCCGAAGGCGAAGTGAATAGAATGTTGGTACCACCTTTGCTTTTCATCCCTTTTGTACAATATATAGTCAAAGCAATAGACGAGCAACAGATACAGCCTCCTGTTTCATTGAAAACTCATTTGAAAGCGGAAAAGGGTACGATTATTTTCGCTTGCGCTTGTCCTGAAGTAAATCTCTTGTCGTCCGATAAAGGGCTGGAAAGAATCAGACAAAGATTGGATATTTTGTATGGAAGCCGTTACAGATTGTCATTGGCTGTCGGCAGTATATGGCTGGAACTGAAAGGAGGTGAGTCATGAGTATGGATACCAATCATGGTAATGACTTCAATAAAAATACCACTGACAGAAACATGAATGATAAAAGTGTCACAGCCTTTCTATTGAGTCCCCGTTATCGGATATACAGGCATTTGCTGCTGCAATTGGTTGTTGTTTTGATAACAATCAATGTCCTTTGGTATGAGCCTTTACAAACAGTCTCCTTTGGGAGGCGACTGGGCGGATGTCTGGCATATTTTGCTTCTATGAATATGGTGATATATATAAACCTGTATGTATTGGTTCCTTATTTCCTGTTGAAGAATCGTTGGGGTAGTTATGTGTTGATGGCAGTCATTACAAATATAGCAGTCATTACTTTTCTTTCAGTTACCCAAGGTTTGCTTTTTGAAGTGATTCTGCCCGGAAAAGATCCCAATGGTTTTGCCACTTTTATCAATGCTTTTTCGGGCATACTGACCATTGGCTTTGTCATGGCAGGCTCTGCAGCTATCTCATTGTTCATGCATTGGCTACGCTATAACCTGCGTATTGATGAACTGGAATCCACGACTTTACAATCGGAACTGAAGTTTCTTAAAAATCAGATTAATCCGCATTTTCTTTTTAATATGCTGAATAATGCCAATGTCCTGATAAAGAGAAATCCGGAAGAAGCATCCAAAGTACTTTTCAAATTAGAAGATTTACTGCGCTATCAGATAAATGACAGCTCGCGAGAAAGAGTCTCGTTAGCATCGGATATTCATTTCTTAAATGATTATCTGAATCTGGAAAAGATCCGTCGTGATAATTTTCAGTTTACGATGGAGGAATATGGAAAGACAGATTCCATTTGGATTCAGCCGTTATTGTTTATTCCTTTTGTGGAGAATGCGGTAAAGCATAGTTTTGACAGCGAGCATCCTTCGTATGTGCACGTTTCTTTTAAGGTTGATAATGATAGATTAGAGTTTCGATGCGAGAATTCCACACCGGAAGTTGCCGTTAGTAAAGGGAAAGTCGGAGGGATAGGACTTGTGAATATTCAACGCAGATTGGGGCTGTTGTATCCCGGTCGGTATGAACTGAAGCAGATAGAGAATGAAAATAAATATACTGTAATTTTAAGTATAATATTATGAATTGTATTATTGTAGACGATGAACCATTGGCACGTGAAGCCATGAAGCTATTGATAGAAGAATCGAATAACCTTCAATTAATCGGGAGTTTTAATAGTGCGTCCACTGCTTCCGATTTCATGGAGCAACATGTGACTGATTTGGTTTTTCTTGACATTCAGATGCCAGGGATTACAGGAATTGAGTTTGCACGTACGATTTCAAAGAAAACACTGGTCATTTTTACCACAGCCTACACAGAGTATGCACTGGACAGTTACGAAGTGGATGCGATAGATTATTTGATTAAGCCTGTTGAAGCGGAGCGTTTTCAAAAAGCTGTGGATAAGGCTTTGTCTTACCATTCTTTGTTACTGAAAGAAGAGAAAGAAGCCATCGGAACAGTGGTTACTGCCGACTATTTTTTTGTGAAAGCAGAACGCCGGTATTTCAAAGTCAACTTCTCCGATATTCTCTTCATTGAAGGATTAAAAGATTATGTTATTCTTCAACTTGGCGATCAACGTATTATCACCCGTATGAGTTTGAAAGCCATATTCGATTTGTTACCCAAATCAACTTTTCTGCGGGTGAATAAGTCATATATTGTCAATACCGGTCACATCGAATCATTTGATAATAATGATATATTCATAAAATCGTATGAAATAGCTATCGGTAATAGTTACCGCGACGATTTCTTTGAGGGGTTTGTGATGAAACAAAGAGTGTGAGATCGTGATGTAGTATTATTCAATGTTTCTGCATTTTTTCAATTTGAAATATAAATAAGAAGATAAAGTGAAGTGCGAATATATGCAAATATGTTTGTTCTTATCATTTGGCATACATAAACAGCCCTCTATCCATCTTCAAAAGACGAATAGAGGGCAGTTGCCATGACGAGAAAAAAGTCGAAGTCTATTGCTTTGCTTCGTTATTTTGTTTCAGAAGAAATTCATCAATTGCTTTTTTAAGCTGGTCTTTAGGCATAGCTCCCTGCATGATTCTCGGTTCCTCTTTCATCGGAATCATCAATAGGGTAGGGATGCTGCGGATACCGAATGCTGCTGCCAGCTCTTGTTCTTTGTCCACATCAATCTGATAGATGTCTACTTTGCCGCTATATTCTTTGCTAAGTTCTTCCAGAATCGGGTGCATCACTTTGCAGGGACCGCACCAGGTAGCATAGAAATCTACGATGGCAGGACGGCTGCCTTCAAATTTCCAATCGTTTGGATTGGCTTCATAGTTATATACCTTCTTTAAAAAATCTGCTTTATTTAATGCTACTACTTCCATTTTATTGTCCTCCTTTGTTGGTTCATTGCTTTTTTTATTTTCTCCGCTGTTTCCCGCGCAAGCCGTGGCTGCCAGTGTCAAGACGAAGACACTTAATAAGCTTTTTATCCGTTTCATATATTATCTTTCTTTTTGTTTTTATCTGATGCAAAGATAGACGATATAAAGGGACCATAAAATAGCAATTTGACAGAAATTCTTGGCAAAATTTCCCTCGGATAGTTATTGAACACTAAAATTTGTCTATTAATCTTTGGAAGATATAAAAATAAGCACTACTTTTGCCGCGATAAAATGAGTATTCACCCTTTAAAATTGATGGAAAGGGTATTAATTATGTTGGAGTTATAATATTTTCAAATTAGGACTAAGTTGTCTCGTCGGGAGGATGAGGCTTTGCAACTTATTATTTTTTATATTGAACTGATGGTTCTTACATTGACCGCAATTCTACTAACAGGCGGCAATGGTTGATTAGTCCTGCAATCACATTTATTATTTTTTAAATTAATCACTTCAATGCGGTGGGAGGGTATTTTATATCCGTATCCTAAGCATTGGTATCACGTGTATTGCATCGTCGTTTGCCGGTGAGGCTGACAGGGAATGTTGTATGCGAATGAAAAAAGAGTATGGGAATACGATTAAAAGATTTAAGTAAACTGGGATACCGGGATAATGTTGCCCGCAGTCTGGTAGTGGACATTGTGAGCAAACATTGCAAATATAACACGAAGGAACAGATTGAAATGACATTGAGCGATATACTCGAGCATCCCGAATCTTACAAAAACAATGAAATATGGAATAAGCTGGCCGAACGCCTTTCGCCGACTATAATAGCGAAAGAGTTTATAGCTTATGATTTACTGGATGAGCCGTTGATGTATAAAACCTATGGAGGTAAATTTATCGAGACGCTTGCCAAACAACAGATGAACCTGGCTATGCGCTTGCCCGTAACAGTGGGCGGAGCATTGATGCCTGACGCTCATGCCGGATACGGGTTGCCTATCGGTGGAGTGCTTGCTACGGATAATGCGGTGATTCCGTATGCCGTAGGAGTTGATATCGGCTGCCGGATGAGTTTGACAGTATTCGATGCCGGAGCAGATTTTCTGAAACGGTATGCCTATCAGATGAAAGAAGCCTTGAAAGATTTCACCCATTTCGGTATGGATGGCGGATTGGGTTTTGAGCAGGAACATGAAGTGTTGGATAGGGAGGAATTCCGTCTGACGCCTTTATTGAGGGATTTGCATGGAAAGGCCGTCCGTCAACTGGGGAGTTCCGGTGGTGGTAATCATTTTGTAGAGTTCGGCGAGATCACTCTGCAAGAAAAAAACGTGCTGAATCTTCCGGAAGGAAGTTACTTGGCGTTGCTGTCACATTCCGGTTCACGAGGATTGGGGGCTGCTATTGCAAAACATTACAGTCTGCTGGCACGTGAAGTGTGCAGGCTTCCCCGTGAAGCACAACATTTTGCCTGGCTGGATTTGAACACGGAAGAGGGACAGGAGTATTGGATGAGTATGAATCTGGCGGGTGATTATGCCCGTGCCTGTCATGAACGGATTCATTTGAATTTGGCGAAAGCCTTGGGGTTGAAGCCTCTCGCTAATGTCAATAACCATCATAACTTCGCTTGGAAAGAGGAAATAATACCGGGGCGTATGTCAATCGTTCATCGTAAAGGGGCTACTCCGGCGCAAAAGGGACAAGCGGGATTGATTCCCGGAAGTATGGCTACCCCGGGTTATCTGGTTTGTGGCAAAGGGGTGGAAGAAGCGTTGAATTCGGCTTCTCATGGAGCCGGCAGGGCAATGTCCCGCCAAAAGGCAAAAGATAGTTTTACGCAATCGGCTTTGAAGAAGTTACTGTCGCAAGCAGGAGTAACTTTGATTGGTGGGAGCGTGGAAGAAATGCCGTTGGCATACAAGGACATTGACAGAGTGATGTATACGCAGGAGACACTGGTGGAAGTGCAAGGCAAATTTATGCCTCGCATTGTACGAATGAATAAGGAATGATGCGATGAAAGAAAAAGTCTATTTACAAATTACTTCCGGCAGAGGACCTGCGGAATGTTGCCGGGTAGTGGCTTTAGTGCTGTTTAGCTGTGCAAAAAAGAATAAGTATTTAATTAAAAAAAAAGAAGAAGATGATATCAGAGAAATATGGTCGTACCTATCACTATCCGTTCTCTCCCGGAACGACTAGTGATGACCGAATTAATCATACGTATTGGGAAGATATCCAACGGATTAAGACATTGGTGCATACCGAGAAGTTGGATGGAGAGAATAATTGTTTGAGTCAGTGGGGTGTCTTTGCCCGTTCGCATGCGGCTCCCACCACTTCACCCTGGACGAGGCAACTGCGGGAACGTTGGGAATTGATAAAGAATGATTTGGGTGATATAGAAATCTTTGGAGAAAATCTATACGCCATACATTCTATTGAATATCAGCGATTAGAAATGCATTTTTATATCTTTGCGGTTCGTTGCATGGATCAATGGTTGTCATGGGAAGAAGTGAAGTTTTATGCAGCTTTATTTGACTTGCCTACTGTTCCGGAGTTGAAGATAGAACCTGTTTCCGGTTTAACGCCGGAGCTTTTAAAACAGGAAATCATTGATATGTCACAAGACCCGTCTGTTTTCGGTTCATGTGATCCGTGGACGAAAGTGGCTTGTACTCGTGAAGGAGTAGTCAGCCGCAATATCGAGGAATATCCGGTAAGCGAATTTGCGCATCATGTGTTTAAGTATGTGCGAAAAGGACACGTCAAAACAGATGAGCATTGGACGCGTAATTGGAAACGTGCCCCGCTTGTCTGGGAATTGAGTAATGAAAAGGAGAATAATGATGAATTGGAAATTGATAGAAGATAAATCGTGGTGCTCACTCGAACAGCAGTTCGAGTGGGTACGAGAAATGAATGTCGTCCCGCAGGATACTCGTTATCATGCGGAGGGAAGTGTGGCCGAGCATACCCGTATGGTGTTGGAAGCATTGCAGCAGTCTTCTGCTTATCAGACTCTCTGCACCTTGGAGAAAGAAATTATTTGGACATCTGCATTGTTGCATGATGTTGAAAAACGTTCGACTTCCGTGGATGAAGGAGAGGGGCGGGTATCTGCTAAAGGGCACGCCAGAAAAGGAGAGTACACTACCCGTACTATTTTATACCGGGATTGTCCTGCTCCGTTCCATATCCGGGAACAGATTGCGTCTTTAGTCCGGTATCACGGATTGCCTGTTTGGCTGATGGAGAAGTCGGATTCTGTAAAGAAACTCTGTGAAGCTTCTTTACGGGTAGATACTTCATTACTGAAAATGTTGGCTGAAGCTGATGTCAGAGGACGTATTTGTGAAGATAAGAATGGGTTGTTGGAAGCAGTGGAACTGTTTGAGATTTTCTGCCGTGAACAAGATTGTTGGAGTAAACCGAGAGAGTTTGCCACAGATTATGCACGCTTTCATTACTTCCATGCAGAAGGCAGTTATATTGATTATATCCCTCACGAACAGTTTAAATGTGAAGTGACGATGTTGTCAGGACTTCCGGGAATGGGGAAAGACTATTATATTCAGTCTGCTGGCATGGATATGCCGGTGGTGAGTTTGGATGCCATTCGTCGAAAGTACAAATTGAGTCCCACGGATAAGTCGGCGAATGGACGGGTAGTGCAAATGGCGAAGGAAGAAGCCAGGACGTATCTTCGCAAAGGACAGGATTTTGTTTGGAATGCTACTAACATAACCCGTCAGATGCGTGCCCAACTGATTGATCTGTTTGTTGATTATGGTGCAAAAGTGAAGATAGTCTATCTGGAACAGCCCTATCACACTTGGCGTCAACAAAATAAAAGCAGGGAATATGCACTTCCTGAATCTGTTTTGGATAAGATGTTGGATAAACTGGAGGTTCCTCAACTGACGGAAGCACATGAAGTGGTATATCATGTGGTATAAGTAACTTACAGAACCTATGCAGATAATGGACCAAATAGTTTCAAAATATGTTTCAAGCCTTGAAACAGTTCGTTTCTCGGTGTGAAACACTTTGTTTCAATGCTTGAAACGCTTTGTTTCCCGGTGTGAAACACTTTGTCCCAAGTAATGAAACAAAGTGGAACTACTGTTAACCGGAAATTTTCCAATGAGTAATTACGAGGCAGGTTGAAAGTAACCGTTTACCCTCCCACCTGTAACCATGATGAATAAGCGGTTTGAGCTAATAGGGAGAGGGTGTGAGGGTAAAGACATCGTAAACTTATTAGAGATATCTTTGGGGTAATCAACTGAAAATATAAACAATAATTCCGGTAATCGCCACATACACCAACGCATAAGGAATAGCCGCTTTCAGTATTTCACCTTCTTTTCCCTGTTGGTTTCCCGCAGAAGTAGCAATGGCAATACTTTGCGGAGAGATAATCTTACCACCTGTAGCACCTACTGTATTTGCAGCGGACAGCCAATCCGGGCTGACATGAATTTGCCCTGCAACACTTGCTTGCAACTTTCCGAAAAGGATATTGGAAGAGGTGTCGCTTCCGGTGATAAACGTTCCCAGACAACCGATGACCGGAGCAAACAGTGGATACAAACTTCCCGTAGCCGTAGCCAGTGCCGTGGCAATCACAGCAATCATTCCGGCACTATCCATAATTGTGGATAATCCCACAAGGCAGATCACGGTGATGAATGTTTTCTTTAATTGCTTCACTGTATTCCAAAGAACGATGAACAGGTCTTTTACTTTAGCTCCTTGAATTAATCCACCGATAAAAGTTCCGATGAAAAGCAATACCCCGGCATGAGTTAGCCAGGAAATGGTATAATTGACGGTGGAAGCATTGATGGGCAAACTGATTCGGGTTATCCAGTTATTCTCTAATGTATGACGCAATTCCGGGAAGAGGGGACTGGTCAGGATGATTAAAAATAGAATCAGTAAATAGATGCTCCATGCATTCAGTATATCTTTTGTTTTCAGATGGCTTTTCCGTGCTTTCTCTTCTTTAGAGGCAGTCAGTTTTCCATAAAGAACAATCACGATAATCGAAAGAATACTGCCGATAATGGCCGGAGATTCAGCACCCATATACTTGGCAGCCAGATATTGGCTGACTAAAGAGACTCCGCCTACTAATAAGGCAAGAAATATATTTTTGGGAAGCGATTTAAGTTTGGAGTCAGTAAGGAAAAGCAAAACCAGCGGAATCAGGAACATCAAAACGGATAACTGCAATACGACATTCGTGCTAAGATGCAATACATCCAAATTCGTTTCTTTGGCCAGCACCAATACCGGAGTTCCGATCGCTCCGAAAGCTGTGGCTACACTATTGGCAATCAAACTTACAGTTGCCGAAAAGATAGGCTTAAATCCCAGACTGATAAGAATGGCTGCCGGAATGGCAACTGCTGTCCCGAAGCCGGCCATTGCTTCCAGTAGTCCCCCGAATCCCCAAGTCAGTAATAACACCTGAATACTTTTATCGGTAGAAATAGAAGCGAATTGCTGTTTGATAATCTCCATCTTTTCTGTTTTCAACAATACGTTATAACTGAAAATAGCCATCAGGATAATGATTAAGATAGGAGAGACTGCTTTTAACGCCCCATATAAAAAGGAGTAAAACAGATTATTTACTGAAAAAGCGAAGCCGAAAATAGCAATCAGCATCGTCACGATCAGAGAAATGATACTACTTTTGTCACCCGGCATTTTAAAGAATGCCATTAATATAATCAACAGTAACACCGGAATAATAGCAAGGATCAAGGTCATAATTATCAGATTTAAAAAGTGGAACGTCGTTTATTATTGATATAACAAACAAACGTCCCACTTTGGTCGGGTGAATAAAAAAAAATTTCTGTTTATTTCATCTTCACGCTAAGAATTTGTTGTAATTGTTTTAAGTTGGCCAGCGCAGCTTCGTTACCTAGCTTTGCTGCCTGCTCAAATGCAGCCATGGCACGGTTAATATCCCCGTTAAGGAAATTGTAGACTCCGGTATTGTTGATGAACTCGGCAGTATTGTGGTCGGCTTTCTCCATAAACTTCACTGCTGCATTCAAGTCTTTTTGTGATAAAGCGACAGCTCCTGCATTCAGGTTGGCTACGGCATCAGTCGGATACATCCGCACGGCGATATCGAATACATTAACGAAGTCTTTGCTGCCTTTCGGATAGTTGTTGGCTACCTGATACATTTCGTTCAGACTAAGGTATTTCGGATTTTCCCGGATAATGATGCGGCCTTGTTCAACATCGAAGTTGACAACGGTATAGGTTTTATTAAAAATGATAAGCGATAAACAGAAAAGCGGGGAAGTTTGTTGTCGCAACCTGCAAAAAAAGCTCCCTAAATAAATGGATAAAGATGTTTTAAGGCATAAATGCTAACATTTTCCACACATGAGGCGTTCATTATATAAAAGTACTTTGTGTAATCAATATGACAATGATTTCATATATTACTGTTTATTTTTACACACACATACAACTTTAATAACTACAGCCTATGAAAGAGCTTATTAACAACCTGGAAGAACTGAACAGGAAAGCAGAAAAAGGCGGCGGAGACGCTCGCATTGAAAAACAACATTCTGTGGGCAAACTGACCGCCCGTGAACGCATCGATTTATTATTGGAGAAAGGTTCGTTTATCGAACTGGATAAGTTGGTAACCCATCGATGTACCGATTTCGGTATGGAAAAGCAGAAATTTGCCGGAGACGGGGTAGTGACGGGATATGGTATGATTGGCAAGCGCCTGGTTTATGTCTTTGCACAGGATTTCACCGTATTTGGTGGAGCTCTTTCGGAAACGCACGCTAAGAAAATTTGTAAAGTGATGGACATGGCTATGCAAATGGGAGCACCCATCATCGGATTGAATGACTCGGGCGGTGCACGAATTCAGGAAGGGGTACGTTCTTTGGCCGGATATGCCGAGATATTCCTGCGCAACTCTATGGCATCCGGAGTGATTCCGCAGATTAGCGCGATCATGGGCCCATGTGCCGGAGGTGCGGTTTATTCTCCTGCATTGACAGATTTTATCCTGATGGTGAAAAATTCCGGTTATATGTTTATTACAGGACCGGATGTGGTGAGAAGTGTGACACAGGAAGAAGTCACTAAAGAGGAACTCGGCGGAGTAGGCGTACACATGACAAAGTCCGGTGTAGCCCATCTTTCTGCGGAGAATGATATTGAGTGTATTAATTATATTCGTGAATTGATTTCCTATCTGCCGGGAAATAATATGGAAGAGCCTCCGTTTGTAGCTACAAACGATTCGCCGACCCGCCTGACTCCGGAACTGGCTAATTTGATTCCAACCAATCCGAATCAGCCGTATAATATAAAAGAAATGATTGAAGCAGTGGCTGATGATAATAGTTTCTTCGAACTTCAGGCAGAATATGCAGCGAATATTGTGACCGGCTATATCCGGCTGAATGGAAAAACAGTGGGAGTGGTGGCTAATCAGCCATTGGTACTTGCTGGTACACTGGATATTAACGCATCTGTCAAAGCTGGCCGTTTTGTCCGCTTCTGCGATGCTTTCAATATCCCCTTGTTGACACTGGTAGATGTGCCGGGATTCCTTCCGGGAATCGATCAGGAATATGGCGGAATTATCCGCAACGGGGCAAAATTGCTTTATGCTTATTGTGAGGCTACAGTGCCGAAAGTTACGGTTATCACCCGCAAAGCATACGGTGGCGCTTATGATGTGATGAGCTCCAAGCATATCCGTGGAGATGTCAATCTTGCTTTTCCTACTGCCGAAATAGCTGTGATGGGACCGGATGGAGCTGTGAATATTCTTTTCCGTAAGGATATAGATAAGGCCGGAAACCCCGAAGAAAAACGGAAAGAACTTCAGGATGATTATCGCGGGAAGTTTGCCAATCCTTACCGGGCGGCGGAATTGGGATATGTGGATGAAGTGATTGATCCGGCGGTAACCCGTTTGCGGTTGATTCGAAGTTTCGAGATGCTTGCCAACAAACGGCAGTCGAATCCTCCTAAGAAACATTCGAATCTTCCGCTTTAATAAGTTGAGAGTGGAGAGTTGAGAATGGAGAGTGTTCATTAAAAGAATAAAAAGATTATGATAAAGAAAATATTAGTAGCCAACCGCGGTGAAATAGCGATGCGAATCTTCCGTACCTGTCGGGTGATGAATATCTCGACGGTGGCTGTTTATACCCATGTAGACCGAGGAGCTTTGCACGTGCGTTATGCGGAAGAAGCCTATTGCATCTCCGAATCGCCTGAAGATACTTCTTACCTGAAGCCGGAATTGATATTATCCATTGCCAAAAAGACCGGAGCCGCTATTCATCCAGGATATGGTTTCTTGTCGGAGAATGCGGATTTTGCCCGTCGTTGTGAAGAAGAAGGAGTGATTTTTATCGGACCGAGTGCGGACATTATTTCCAAAATGGGAATCAAGACAGAAGCCCGTAAGATTATGCGTGAAGCAGGATTACCCATTGTTCCCGGAACCGAAACACCCGTGCAGGGAATTGATGAAGTGAAGAAGGTAGCCAACGAAGTGGGTTATCCCATTATGCTGAAAGCACTTGCGGGAGGTGGAGGAAAAGGAATGCGCTTGGTACGTACGGAAGAAGAAGTGGAAACGGCTCTTCGTTTGTCGCAATCCGAAGCAGGGACTTCTTTTGGCAATGATGCGGTATATATTGAGAAATACATCGAGAATCCCCATCATATCGAAGTTCAGATCATGGGAGATAAATATGGCAATGTGGTCCATCTTTACGAACGTGAATGTTCCATTCAGCGTCGTAACCAAAAAGTGATAGAGGAAAGTCCTTCTCCTTTTGTGAAAGAAGAGACGAGAAAGAAAATGTTGAAGGTTGCTGTGGAAGCCTGTAAGAAAATAGGATATTACAGTGCCGGGACATTGGAGTTTATGATGGATAAAGACCAAAACTTCTACTTCCTCGAAATGAACACCCGTTTGCAGGTAGAACATCCTGTGACGGAGGAATGTACGGGAGTTGATCTGGTTCGGGATATGATAACAGTTGCTGCCGGAAATCCGTTGCCTTATAAACAGGATGATATTCAGTTTAGCGGAGCAGCTATCGAATGTCGTATTTATGCGGAAGATCCGGAGAATAACTTCATGCCTTCTCCCGGGGTGATTACTGTTCGTGAAGCTCCCGAGGGGCGTAACCTGCGTCTTGACAGTGCCGCTTATGCAGGATTCGAAGTCTCTCTGCATTATGACCCGATGATTGCGAAACTCTGTTGTTGGGGACGTACCCGTGCTTCTGCCATATCCAATATGGCACGTGCTTTGCGCGAGTACAAGATTTTGGGAATTAAAACAACAATTCCTTTCCATCAACGTGTATTGAAGAATGCAGCTTTCCTGAAAGGCGAATATGATACAACGTTTATTGATACGCGCTTCGATAAGGAAGACCTGAAACGCCGTCAGAATACCGATCCGACAGTGGCTGTCATTGCTGCCGCAGTGAGACACTACGAGCGGGAGAAAGAAGCGGCTTCCCGTGCCACAACGCTTCCGGTAGTAGGCGAATCACTCTGGAAGTATTATGGTAAGTTGCAGATGACTGCTAATAATTATTGATTTGACACTAAAAAATAACAGAACAGATTATGGGTACAACATTAGCTACATATTACGCCAAGCTCCAGGACATGCCGGATAGTGAATATAAGGTGGAAATACTGGAGGACGGACCAATCAAGAAGATTGCAGTCAATGGTAAGATATATGAGGTCGATTATAACATGGGTGGCGACTCTATCCATTCGATCATCATCGATCACCACTCGCATGGAGTGCAGATTTCTCCCTCTTCCAATAATTCATATACAATCATGAATAAAGGGGAGCTTTATCAGATTGAATTGCAGGGAGAAATGGAGAAGATACATAATGCCCGCACTGCTGCCGAGTCTGTGGGACGTCAGGTAGTACAGGCACCGATGCCGGGAGTAATACTGAAGACGTATGTAAAGAAAGGAGACAGTGTGAAACGTGGCGATCCGCTTTGCGTATTGGTGGCAATGAAGATGGAGAATGAGATACGTTCGGTGACGGATGGAGTAGTCAAAGAGGTGTTTGTGGAAGATGGCATGAAGGTGGCATTGAACGACCGGATCATGGTAATTGAATGATTTTCAAAAAAAAACTAGCTTTTGCGTACTTATCTTCAAAAAAATATTTACTTTTGGCAGATAAGTACGCATTTATTCTGATATATCATGAACACCGAACAAAACCAAAAAGCACTATTAGAACAGCTGGAAGCGCTAAAGAAAGAAAATGAGCAGCTCAAAAAGGAGCTTTCTATTCTTAGGAATGAGAATATAAGTAATCGTCCCGTTAGTTTCAAAGAAAAATATGCTGTCAGGATTCTGGACTCTTTGCCGGATATGCTGACTGTCTTCAATCAGAACGAAGTAGGCATTGAAGTTGTTTCCAATGAAGAAACCAATCATGTCGGGATATCAAACAAAGATTTTAAGGGAATGTATATGCGGGAAATGGTTCCACCGGAAGCATATCAGAATATTCACTCCAATATGCGTCAGGCTGTCAGCACGGGAGCTGTTTCAACCGCCCATCATGAATTGGATTTTAATGGTGAACATCATCATTACGAAAATCGTATCTTTCCGTTGGATGAAGAGTATGTATTGATTATGTGTCGTGATATAACGGAGCGGGTGACCACGCAAAGGCAACTGGAGGTTTTCAAGAGTGTACTCGATAAAGTGAGTGACAGCATTCTTGCCGTATCGGAAGACGGGACATTGGTTTATGCAAATAAGCAATTTATAGAAGAATACGGAGTTACCCAACAGATGGGTACCCAAAAGATATATGATCTGCCCGTCTCTATGACAACAAAGGAGGCGTGGGAAAGACGTCTTCAGGAAATACGTGACAATGATGGCACTTTTGCTTATCGTGCTGCCTATATGCGGAAAGGTGAAGATAAAGAGCGGATGCATCAGGTGTCTACATTTCTGATTCGTGAGAATAATGAAGAACTGACTTGGTTCTTTACACAGGATATTACTGATGTTATAAAGAAACAGGATGAACTTCGCGAACTAAATCTATTGCTGGATGGTATTTTGAATAATATCCCAGTCTATTTGTTTGTGAAAGACCCGGAAAATGATTTTAGGTATTTGTATTGGAACAAAGCATTTGCCGACCATTCAGGTATCCCGGCGTCTAAAGCGATCGGACATACGGACTATGAAGTATTTCCGAGTCATGGAGACGCAGAGAAATTCCGTAAGGATGATTTGGAATTACTTCAGACCCATAAGCGTATTGATATGCAGGAAACGTATCTTTCCGCCACCGGGAAAGCGCGTATTGTACAGACATTAAAGGCGCTTGTGCCGATGGAAGGACGCAAACCGTTGCTGATTGGTATCTCTTGGGATATTACTAATCTTCAGAATATTGAGCAGGAACTGATAAAGGCAAGGATTAAGGCGGAGCAATCCGACCGATTGAAAAGTGCTTTCCTTGCTAATATGAGCCATGAGATCCGGACACCCCTGAATGCAATTGTAGGATTCTCTCAATTATTGCCTGCTGCCGAAACTGCTGAAGAGAAAAAGCTCTATTCGGGTATTATCAATCAGAATTCGGATATTTTGTTGCAACTGATTAATGATATTCTGGATTTATCGAAGATAGAAGCCGGGACACTGGAATATATCAAGCGTCCAATGAATCTGGGAGAAGTTTGCCGGACAATTTATGCTGTTCATAAAGAACGTGTGAAAGAAGGGGTAACTCTTGTTTTTGATAATGTGGATGAGAATTTATTCATTGAGGGAGATCAGAATCGTATCATGCAGGTGATAACGAATTTCCTGACTAATGCGAGTAAATTTACGTATGCAGGAGAGATTCGTTTGGGTTTTGAGCGGACGGATAAAAATATTCGTGTATATGTGAAGGATACAGGAATAGGAATAGAGCCGGAAAAAGTAGACCATGTCTTTGAGCGTTTTGTCAAACTGAACTCTTTTGCTCAAGGCACAGGATTAGGGCTATCTATCTGTCAGATGATTATCGAAAAGATCGGTGGAGAAATAGGGGTGACTTCTGAATTGGGTAAAGGCTCTACGTTCTATTTCACGATTCCTTATGAAGAAGCCGGAGAACTCGGCGAAATCTTTAAAATGTCAAAGACGGAATCTAAAGGAAATACTGTAAATCGTGTGCAACAGATCAAAAAGATTTTGGTAGCGGAAGATGTAGAAAGTAATTTCATCCTGCTGAAGAATCTGATCGGCAGGGAATATACATTGCTTTGGGCTAAGGATGGGGTGGAAGCCATTGAAATGTATAAGCAGTATCAACCGGACTTAATTCTGATGGATATAAAAATGCCACGCATGGATGGATTGGAAGCAACACATATCATTCGTTCTTATTCCAAAGATATTCCTATTATTGCTTTGACGGCTTATGCTTTTGAAACGGATAAAGAATTGGCTTTGGAGATGGGATGCAATGATTTTGTGACTAAACCGGTTTCGGAAAGAACTTTGAGAAAGGCTTTGGATAAATATTCGACTATTGTTTAATGAATAGATGCGACAGAAGAGAAAACGTAAGATCATAAAAACAATACCGAAAAAGAAGTATGTGCAGAAGCCTCCTCATAAGGGAACTTTTTGGTCGGAATATTCATTTGCTATAATCGCCTTCTTTTTTATGGTGTTTGTGTCTTTTTTATTGTATTATTCTTCACTTCCAGAAAATTATGATAAAGAAACAGTAGGAAATATCGTACGCCATGAACTTAAATATGACATGACTCAAGGGCGAATGGGTGGTAGTGTTTCTTATTCTTTCGTAGTCTATTATCAATATATGGTTGGAGGAGACCATTATTCTAGCAAAGTTTCTTTGGGTTATACCAGACAGAATATCCCTTTTATTAAAAAAATAAAGGATTATGGCTCTATGTATCCTGTGACGGTTACATACGATAGCCATAATCCTCAAATTAGTACGATTGTTGTTGAGTGAAAGGGTTAATTGGTGACTGTTTTTCTACCGGTCACTTTTTTATTTCTTGTTCTTAGAATATTCAATTATCTTAGAAGAGAAGTCTACAAAATCGGTGAATAATTGTAGAATGCTTAACCATTAGAAGCTATGAGCATGAGCCAGCGGATTTATAATCCGCTGGTCTTTGGTATCAGGATTTTTAATCCGCTTATCTTATCCGATCGTTTAAAATCCTTTGTCTCTTTCGATTTTAATCGTACATTTATCCTCTCTAATCAAATTAGTATATCAATGGATACTGCGAATCGAGTTTTAGATGAATTATATTTTGTTACTTCTACCGTTGTTGATTGGATAGATATCTTTACCCGTCCTAAATACAAGCATATAATTCTGGAGTCACTAGCCTATTGTCAGGAGAAAAAAGGCTTAAGAATTTATGCCTGGGTATTAATGAGTAACCATTTGCATATGATTGTCAGTTCCGGAACAGAAGCATCTGTTTCGGATATCCTTCGAGATTTTAAAAAGTTCACTAGTAAACGTATTATGGCAGAACTCGAAACAGATCCTCAAGAAAGTCGTCGCGAATGGATGCTGGATCGTTTTCGCTTTGCCGGAGCTAATGACAAAAAAATATCTAAGTATCGTTTTTGGCAAGAAGGTAATCATCCCGAATTAATTTATTTGCATGACTTCTTTCTGCAAAAATTGAATTATATTCATAATAATCCGGTGAAGCAGGAGATTGTTGCACGGCAGGAAGATTATTTATATAGTTCGGCGGTGAGTTATGCGGGTGATAAAGGACTGCTAGAGGTGATTGTAGTTTAGGAAGGCAAGAGGTTAAGGAGCGGATTACAAATCCTGATACTCAAGCAATCGGATTGCAAATCCGATTGAACAGGGTTGAACAGAGAACGGAAACCTACTTTAAATGATTTTATGGCGAACTTTCATGTAAGATGTGATGTTGTTTAGATAGAAAAATGTATCTTTGTAATGTAGTAAGTTTGATTCATTCATGCATTTAGAAAGAGTAAGAAATGAAGAGACCGGAGATTATAGAAGCTATTCGTGAAACATTAAAACGTGTTGCTCCCAATGCGCAGGCTATTTTATATGGTTCAGAGGCGCGTGGGGATGCCAGGCATGATAGTGATGTTGATTTACTCATTTTAGTGGAAGGTGATAAAATGACATTGGCTAAAGAAGAAGCTATCACATTACCTTTATATGAATTGGAATTGAAAACAGGTGTTAGTATTAGCCCGATAGTTGTTTTGAAGAAATTTTGGGAGAACCGGCCTTTTAAAACACCTTTTTATGTAAATGTGATAAACGAAGGTATTGTCTTATGAAAGAAATTCTAGATAAGGAAAGTAAGAAAGCACTGGTCGCTTATCGGATACAACGTGCTTATGAAACATTGAGAGAGGCTGAGGTTATGATACGTGAGTCATTCTATAATGCTGCTATTAACAGGCTGTATTATGCATGCTATTATGCAACTGTAGCTCTTCTTTTAAAATATGATATTCAAACGCAGACTCATAATGGGGTGAAGACGATGCTTGGTCTGCACTTTATTTCGACAGGAAAACTTCCTGTAAAAGTAGGAAAAACTTTTTCTACATTATTTGAGAAAAGGCATAGTGGAGATTATGATGACTTTGTATATTGTGACGAAGAAATGGTAAACAACTTATATCCACAAGCGGAGACTTTCATAAATAGTATTCAAGAATTAATAAGAGATAAAGAGTAGGAATCTATACAAAGAAGGTGATCCGTCCCAGTGGATTTTGAATCCGCTTGCTTCACTTATGTGTTGTTGATTTATAAAAGCAGAGATTATGAGTAATAAAATTTATCCTATCGGTATTCAGAATTTTGAAAGCCTTCGTCAGGATGGTTATTTTTATATTGATAAAACGGCATTGATGTATCAAATGGTAAAAACCGGGCGTTATTACTTTTTGAGCCGTCCGCGCCGTTTCGGAAAGAGTCTGCTCATTTCTACTTTAGAGGCTTACTTTCAAGGAAAAAAAGAACTGTTTACCAGCTTGGCAGTAGAAAAGTTGGAAAAGGATTGGATTAAATATCCTATATTGCATCTCGACCTGAATATCGAGAAGTATGACACTCCGGAAAGTCTGGATAAGATATTGAATGATAATCTGGAATATTGGGAAAGCCAATACGGCACCCGTCCGTCTGAGACATCTTTTTCCCTGCGTTTTGCAGGTATCATTCAGCGTGCTTGTGAGAAGACCGGACAACGTGTAGTTATTCTGGTAGATGAGTATGACAAACCTATGTTACAAGCTATCGGCAATGAAGAACTTCAAAAGCAATTCCGAAATACCCTGAAGCCATTTTATGGCGCTTTGAAAACGAAGGACGGGTATATAAAGTTCGCTCTGCTTACCGGCGTGACAAAGTTTGGCAAAGTCAGTGTATTCAGCGACTTGAACAATTTGGATGATATTTCAATGTGGAATGAGTACGTCGAAATTTGTGGTGTCAGCGAGCGTGAAATCCATGAAAATCTGGAAGCGGAACTACATGAATTTGCAGCAGCACGTGGAATAACGTATGATAAACTCTGTGAAGATTTGAGAGAGTGTTATGATGGCTATCATTTTACGCACAATTCAATCGGCATGTACAACCCGTTCAGTCTGCTGAACGCTTTCAAACGTAAAGAGTTTGGTAGTTATTGGTTTGAAACGGGTACGCCTACCTATTTGGTGAAGTTACTGCAAAAACATCATTATGACTTGGAACGGATGGCTCATGAAGAAACCGATGCCCAGGTGTTGAACAGTATAGACTCTGAATCTACTAACCCCATTCCGGTAATTTATCAGAGTGGATATCTAACCATTAAGGGATATGATGAACGTTTTGGCATGTATCGCTTAGGTTTTCCCAACCGTGAAGTAGAAGAAGGATTTGTTCGTTTTTTGCTTCCCTATTATGCAAATGTAAATAAGGTAGAGTCCCCGTTTGAAATTCAGAAGTTTGTCCGTGAAGTGGAGGCGGGTGATTATAACTCTTTCTTCCACCGTCTGCAAAGTTTCTTTGCAGACACTACTTACGAAGTGATTCGGGACCAGGAGTTACATTACGAAAATGTTCTTTTTATCGTTTTTAAACTGCTAGGTTTCTACACCAAGGTAGAGTATCATACGAGTGAAGGGCGCATCGACCTTATCTTGCAGACCGATATATTTATTTATATCATGGAATTTAAGCTGAACGGTACGGCAGAAGATGCTTTACAGCAGATTAACGACAAGAATTATGCTCTTCCTTTCGAAATGGACGGACGTAAACTCTTTAAAATAGGAGTAAATTTCAGTGCGGAAACCCGTAATATTGAAAAGTGGATTGTAGAAACAAAAAACTAGCCCGGCAAATAGTGAGGCTAGTCTTTTGAAGTCATAAGTCTTTTTATTCTTTTATTTCTGGAACCAATATAAACTTCGTATCCGGGAAATACTTCTTCAGCCAGTTTTGAATGAAGTTCATCGTATCATTCTGAATCGTTTTATCTTTTACGGTAGGATACATATTATAAAGTACTGTATCCAGTACAATACCGCGTTTTTGTATAGCTTCAAGGCTAAGCAAAGTATGATTGATACTTCCTAATTTACCGGAAGTAACAAAGATAAGCGGATAATTCTCTTGGGCAATGTAGTCTATTGTCAGAAACTCTGTTGTTAGCGGAACCATTAAGCCACCTGCGCCTTCGAGCAGAACAAAATCATAGCGTTCACTTAACTCTTCCGTAGCACGTTTGATTTTGCCGAAGTCAATGGGACGGTTATCCAGTTGGGAAGCGAGATGAGGAGAGGCAGGATAAGAGAAAATTTCCGGCATAGTCAGTCCTTCTTTGTCTTCTTCTGTAAAGGAGATTCCCATGATACGACGATGCAAATCAATATCCTCGGAGTGACCGATGTTTCCTGTTTGGATAAACTTTTGAGTGATGGTACGCTGTCCGTTCTTGTTCCATTCACGAGCTAGAAATCCGGTGGCGTAGCTCTTGCCGGCATCGGTGTCGATACCGCTTACGAAATATACATTCTGTTTCATACTTTTTTCTTTTTTGCGATGATATAAATAGGGTGATAGGTCAGGGACACTGAAGTGCCCTGGGTAAATTCTTGTGTGTAACGTTCACTGAATAACTGCAAGTCACGACGTGTCCGCAGTTGTTGGGAAGAGGTGCCGGATATTCCGGTTACTCCTGTCTGCTTCAAATGATAAAGTACTTTTAGTGGGTTATCAAACGAAAGAGAAATAAGTTCTTCTTCCGAATGGAGTATGTCAAAGTGGGATGACAAGGCTTTAACAAGCTCTTCCCGTGAACGATAAGGGAGCCCGTTTCCTGTTAACTCTCGTATCTCTTTCATATTCTCTTTACCGAAAGTGCTGAAAGCGAAATAGCCTTGATTATTAAGCAGGGTGTTGCACCTTTTGAAAAAGTTTTCAGGAGATTCGAACCATTGCAGAGCCGAGCAGGAAGTAATTAATGTACTTTCAGCGGGGAAAGGAACTGTTTCTGCATCTCCCGGAAGAAAGGAAACCTGTTCTTTTCTTAATATATCCTCGCAACAGTACTTCATTTCCGGGCAAAGGTCGTTTAGCAATAATTCTTTCGGCCGAAGGGCCTGAAGTAGCATACGGGAATAAATACCTGTACCGCATCCGAACTCAATCACTTTTGAACAGGGAAAAGAGATGTGTTCTGTAAGCAGGTGAATCATTTTATCTGCTATTTGCCGTTGTACGTTTGCTTCCTGGGGATAAGTAGCAATGGCTTTAGAGAAACGTTCGGCGATTAGTTGTTTATCCATAAATCGATCATTAGTTGATTTGCATGATTACATTATCAAAAAGGTCTTGTTGATAATGAGCGGCTTCTGTATATTCAAGGGAATCCACTTTGTTTCTCCATGCCAACCATTGGCTATCCGGCAGGAAGATACGGTCGCTCTTTCCTATGATGGCTCTTTGCCATGCAAAATCCGACGGTGGCAATGATAAGTATTGCTTTTGTATGGCAGCAAGCTCTTCTTTGAGCTCTTCAACGGGACGTTGGGGAGCTACTGTCTGAAAAGCCTTGTAATCGGCTGCTGAACCGCACATTCTTCTTTGAAACTTTTGCAGGGATTGTTCATTCAGTCCTTGCAGGGTTCCTTCAAAAATGGTAGGAGTAATCCCTTTCGTTTCATGTATAGGAGAAAGAGTCCCATTGATAGCGATACTTTGGGAAAGGGGCAGGGATGGATATTGTTTCATTATCTGTGAGGCTGCCCATACTCCCATTGACCAGGCAATGAGGGTGATTTCGGAATATTCTTGCAAAATGTCGGCATCGAACTCTAATGAACGATAATCATAGCAAATCATCCAGTCCTTATCGGTCGGGTGAATTTGCAGGAATGGAGTTTCATCCATTCCCCAGCCTGCGAAGAAAAGCAATAGATGCTTTTGATTATTCTTTATGATAAAATACTGTTTCATCCGTTTATCAGTTTGATGAGTTGGTCGATTCCATGTTCGGTGATGTCCGCTGTCAGTGAGAAGCGGATGCGTGAAGTCCCTTCGGGAACCGTAGGCGGACGTACCGGCAATGCGTAAAATCCTTTGCGTTGGAGTTCTTCTGCTTTCAATATGGTATCTTCACTTGCTCCGACAATCATAGGGACAATATGGCTTACCGAGGGGCAATTGTATCCTTTGGTTGTAAGGGCTTCCTTTAGCTTTTCACTGATTTGTAGCAGGTGAGTTCTCTTATGTTGTAAAGCAGGAAGACGTTCTAACACCCATGAAGTCCACTGAATATTGATAGGAGGAAGTGCAGTGGTGAATATAAACGTGCGCATTTTATTGATAAGATATTCCCGAATGAGTTGCCGGCAGACAATATACGCTCCTGCCGAGGCAATGGCTTTCCCGAATGTACCTACTAGAAAGTCTATATCGTTGATACATTCTTGTTCTTCAGCACATCCTAATCCTTTTTTCCCTCGTACACCAAAAGCATGAGCCTCATCTATATAAAGAAGAATATTGGAATAGTTCTTTTTGAGTTGAATGAGAGCGGGAAGATCAGCTTCATCGCCATCCATGCTGAAGATACTTTCGGTAACAATAATAATCTGCTCATAAGCGTTATGATTTTCAGCAATCAGTCGCTGCAACTGGGAAATATCATTGTGACGATACCGGACACATTTAGCTGATGATAATTTAATTCCGTCTATCAGGCTTGCATGCACCAGCTTGTCAGCAAGAATCAGGGTGTGAGTGTTGCAAATGGCAGGAAGTATTCCTGTATTGGCATGATAACCACTATTGAATATGAGTGCACTTTCGGTTCCGAACATGGTGGCTAGCTGTTGCTCCAACTTCTGATAGTCACTAAAATTACCGGTCAATAACCGGGAAGAAGAGGAGGTAGGCAGGAAAGTTTCGGGAGTGAGCGTCCTTAAGAATTCCTCCCTCAATGAAATGTCATTGGCCAGTCCGAGATAATCATTAGAAGATAGGTTCAACATTCGTTGTCCGTTCAGCAGAACATCTCGTCCCTCGTGGATTAGCGGTGGGAGAGAACGGTAGTTCTTTTTCTCTTTCAAGGTCTGGAGTTCCTGGTTTATATACTCTAATGTCATGAATTATAGGTTGTTTTTTTGAATAACTTTAAGTAACCCGGAAGTCAGTTTGCTTAATTGTTCCGAAGTAATGATGAAAGGCGGCATTAGATATACCAGTTTGCCAAAGGGACGTACCCAGATTCTTTCTTCCACAAATCGTCGTTGCATATAGGCCATATTTACCGGACGCTTCATCTCAATGACTCCGATAGCTCCGAGTATTCGTACATCAGCTACTTCCGGAAATTCCCGTGCAGGTGCCAGTTCTTCTTTCAGTTGAGTTTCGATTCGCTTCACATTCTCTTGCCAATCGGATTCGAGTAATAGGCGAACGGAAGCGCAAGCCACTGCACACGCAAGTGGATTACCCATAAATGTAGGCCCGTGCATAAAAGCTCCCGGTACATGGTTGGAGATGGTATCTGCTATCCGGTTACTGGCTAATACAGCAGAAAGTGTCATATATCCTCCGGTCAGTGCTTTGCCGATGCACATGATATCCGGTTCTACTCTGGCGTGTTCCCACGCAAAAAGTTTGCCGGTACGTCCGAATCCCGTTGCTATTTCGTCGAAGATTAGAAGAATATTGTGCTTCCGGCAAAGCTTTTCTGCTTCACGCAGATACTGCGGATGATAAAACCACATGCCACCTGCTCCCTGTACCACCGGTTCCAGGATAAGCGCTGCCAACTCTTTTGAATGTTTTTCAATCATCTCTTGCAGAGGTAGTATATCTTCCGGATTCCATTCTCCGTCGAACCGGGAAGTGGGGGACGGGACAAAATAACGTACAGGCAATGCTGAACCGAAAAGACTGTGCATACCCGTCACCGGATCACATACAGACATGGCATTCCACGTATCACCGTGATAGCCGGAACGGATAGTCACGAAATTATTCTTTTCCGGTTTTCCTGCTGCATACCAATATTGTACAGCCATTTTCAGTGCCACTTCTACGGCTACCGAACCGGAGTCTGCATAGAATATTTTCTGCATGGAAGAAGGAACCAAAGGCAATAATAGTTTCCCCAATTCAATGGCCGGATCATGCGTCAGTCCTCCGAACATGACATGAGACATTTTATCTAATTGTTCTTTTGCCGCCTGATTCAATACCGGATGATTATATCCATGCACTGCACACCACCAAGAAGACATTCCGTCAATGAGCGTTTGTCCGTCTTCGAGGGTAATGGTGGCTCCCTCTGCCCGTTTCACTTTGTAGACAGGAAGCGGATCGGTAGTCGAAGTGTACGGATGCCAGATATGTTCGCGGTCAAACTGGGAACCGGCGAAATGATAACCTTCTTCCTGAATCATCTTTTTGTCTTCCGATACTTTGGAACCGAGAGTTGTCAGCAGGTCGCCTACGATAGCCGAGTTAATACCGATATATAATGCTTTGTGCATCGCCTCGGAAGAAAGTTGTGAACGTCCTCCGGCAAATCTTAGAAAAGCTGTCGGATTAATAAAACGAAAGATAGCGATGGTTTTAAGTATTTCTTCTTCGCTTAAAGGCTGCTCGTTTTCCAGTGGAGTTCCCGGAATCGGACTAAGCAGATTGATAGGTATGGACTGAACATTCAGTTCTTTTAAAGTGAAAGCAAATTCAATCCGTTGCTCCATCGTTTCTCCCATACCGATGATACCTCCGCAGCAGATATCCATGCCTACACGACGGGCTGCATCGAGAGTAGCCAGTTTTTGTTCTTGTGTATGTGTAGTGCAGAGTTTGGAAAAATAAGACGGAGCCGTTTCCAGGTTACAGTGATAACGGGTGATTCCGGCTTCGTATAGGGAACGTAGCTCTTCTTCGTTAAGTAACCCCAGAGAAGCACAGAACTGAATGGACGAGTGACGTCGCATTTGACGAACGGTATCGCAAAGTTGGGTAATCTGTTTGGGAGATGGTTTTCGTCCGCTGGTAACGAGAGAGAAACGGTTGACGTCTTGAGCTTCATTGTATTTCGCCTGTCGGAGACATTCTTCAGCGGGAAGGAGATCGTAAATATCGGCTTTAGTCTTGTAATGAGAGGATTGTGCACACCATTTACAGTTTTCCGGGCATCGGCCGGACTTGGCGTTGATGATGGAACACATGTCGAATTCGTGCGAAGCACGTGCGACGGTAATCTCATGCGTGGCGGCATATAGCGCCTCGCTGTCAGCCATGTTGGCTAGCCAAGCGGCTTGGTCGGGCGAAATATCAATGCCTGCCAACACTTGGTCTTTTATTTCCTGAAGTGTCATAAATGTATGATAAGGGATAGTAATTTTAGCATTCTGCTTGCGAAGGGCAACGTCCACAACATTGATGTGCAGATGACCGATTTGGAATTCACGTCCCATACTCGCAAAAGCGGCATAGTTCTTTCTGCCCCAATAACGGAAGCGGGAAAGAAGGGTACGTGTGGTCTGTATGTGGCGTTGTTGCTTCATTGATTTTTTATTTTTGTTCGTTAGAACGTGGCAAATGTACAAAGATTCTTTGGATAAGCAAGCAAGTTTACGATTTCTGATATCCGTACTTTTATTTCTTTTTCCTGTATTCTTTGCGCAAGTTGAAATTGAATCCGGCATATATCTGAAGAGTGCCGAAGCCATTGTTTACAGAGAAATTATTCCGGTGGTAATTATAGTTTTTCCCAACGAAAGAAGTACCTACAAAGTATTTTCCGTTATTATAAACAACCCCTGCACGAAGTAGAAAATCCAGATTAAATTTGCCGTACCATGCTTTTCCTTCGTGAGTTTCCGCATCTACATCAGAGGCTTTATAGGCAATGGCAGGGGTGAGAGACAAACATGCCAGGCAGTTGCGGGCAAAGACCCAGTTGTAGGCATATCCGAAACTGATATTGGCATTGGTATATTTTATATCCTTGACTTTCATACCGGGATTCATTGTCTGCTGTAGAAAAACAGGAAGTTCTGTGTAGTCGAAGTCGAGATGATGCTTTGAAATAGAAAAACCGGCAATAAATGTTCCCGCGTTGCGTCGTTGGTTGGTGGACTGGCTGAAGGCGGCCGGATAAGAGAATTTTCTGTTATTAAAGATATAATATAAGTTCAGTCCTTTTATATCCACCTTTATTCCACTGAAATCCTCGGAATAGTTGGAGGGAATATCTTCAGAAAATCCTCTGATCTTATGTATCTTGTAATTGTTTCCGGTACGACGGTAGAATATATCTACGCCAAGTTTGGAACTATATAAGCTAAGGTCAAACTCTGTACCTCTATTCTTCCGGTTGGTTTTCCGATAGATATCATCCACATCTACGGACCATCCCAGGAAAATCCATCGCCAGCCGAAATACAATCCTATTTTATTATGCGGGTTGGGAGAGAAACTAAGTTTTTGTGGTTGAGGCTGTTCGCTGGTGACAGAGTAATATTCGAAGTTGCTGAAATGAGTAGCCATCAACGCATAATTATAACGGTTCGGGCTGATATAGAGCGTATCAAAATCACTGAAATTCATAAATTTCTTGATTGCTCTTTTGAAAGGACTGGACTGGGTGACCGTTGTGGAATCTATTCTTGTACTATCATTTGTAGAAAGGGCTTTCTCTTCACTTTGTGCCTGTAAGGACAGTGAAAATAACAGAAAAAGATATAGAATAACCCGTTTCCCCATGCGGTTCTTTGTTGTTTTAGATGTTTTTCGTTTCACGAATGTACTACCTTTCGTTGATTTATGCTAGTAATCTTCTAAAAAATGTTTCGTTTCCTAAACAAAAAAGTTCAATATACTGTTAGTTACAACAAGCAAATAAATCTTAAGCCACAAAATTATGAGAATCTATTTACGTTTATTAGTCGTGTCTCTTCTGCTTTTTGCAGGAAATATAGTATATGCGGAAGCACAGCAGGAGAAACGCGTGACGGGTACGGTGACTTCTGAAGGGGAGCCCTTGCCTGGTGTCTCCGTACAATTGAAAGGAGCATCCTCCGGCACCATCACTGATATTGATGGAAATTATTCAATTGAAGTTCCTGCTACCGGCACTTTAGTGTTCCGCTTTGTAGGAATGAGATCGGTAGAGCAACCGGTGAATAACCGAAGTGTGATTAATGTCACGTTGGAATCGGAAAGTAAAGAACTGGAAGAAGTAATGGTAGTAGCTTATGCTACCGCTAAGAAGTATAGTTTTACCGGAGCAGCTTCGACGATGAAAGCAGGTGAGATTGAAAAGCTACAGACTTCGAGCGTATCGCGCGTATTAGAAGGGACGGTGTCCGGAGTGCAGGCTAGTGCGGCAAGCGGGCAGCCGGGTACGGATGCGGAAATCCGTATTCGTGGTATCGGATCTATCAATGCATCCAGTGCTCCGCTTTATGTGGTGGACGGTGTTCCGTTCGACGGTAGTGTGAACTCTATCAATCCTGATGATATATCTTCGATGACAGTATTGAAAGATGCGGCTTCTGCTGCTTTATACGGTTCACGTGGCGCAAATGGGGTGATTATTATCACAACCAAGCAGGGAGATCAAAATACCAAAGCGACCGTAAAGGTAAAAGCCTCTTTAGGAGGTTCCAATCGTGCCGTGCGTGATTATGATCGTGTCAGTACCGATCAATACTTTGAATTGTATTGGGAAGCACTTCGCAATCAGTACGCCAAGAGCGCGGATTATACTCCGGCAACTGCTGCGGCACAAGCATCCAAAGACCTGGTTACGAAATTGATGGGAGGTGGACCGAATCCTTATGGTCCCCAATATGCGCAACCGGTCGGTACAGATGGAAAATTGGTGGCAGGTGCCCGCCCATTATGGAATTCAGACTGGAGTGATGCCATGGAACAACAAGCACTTCGCACAGAGTTGAATCTAAGCGTTTCCGGAGGCGGAAAAGCAAATCAGTATTTCTTTTCAGCCGGCTACCTGAATGATAAAGGTATTGCGCTTGAATCGGGTTATCAGCGTTTCAATCTTCGTTCCAATATCACCAGCGAAATGACTTCTTGGTTGAAGGGAGGAGTCAATTTGAGTTTTGCACATTCTATGCAGAACTATCCGGTTTCTTCTGACTCCAAAACCAGTAATGTGATTACTGCAGGACGTACCATGCCGGGATTTTATCCGATTTATGAAATGAATACCGACGGTAGCTACAAATTGGATGAGAATGGAGACCGCATTTATGACTTCGGCTCTTATCGTCCTTCCGGTTCGATGGCAAACTGGAATCTGCCGGCTACTTTGCCTTTAGACAAATCAGAACGAATGAAAGATGAAGTCTCCGGTCGTACTTTCTTGGAAGCTACGATTATTGAGGGATTGAAATTCAAGACTAGTTTCAACTTTGACTTGATTAATTATAATACGTTGGATTATACGAACCCCAAATTGGGTCCGGCTAAAGAAAACGGCGGCGGCGTCAGCCGAATGAATACCCGTACTTTCTCCTGGACATGGAATAATATTGCTACGTATGACAAGACAATTGGTGAACATCATTTTAATGTTCTTGCCGGTGTGGAGGCCTATTCTTACCGCTACGATGAACTGACGGCATCACGTTCCAAAATGGCGCAGCCTGATATGCCGGAGCTGGTAGTCGGTTCACAGTTGACCGGAGGTTCGGGGTATCGCATCGACTATGCGTTGGTGGGTTATCTGACTCAAGCATTATACGACTATCAAAATAAATATTTCTTCTCGGCATCCTATCGTCGCGACGGTTCTTCACGTTTTGCGCCGGAGACCCGCTGGGGAAATTTCTGGTCGTTGGGTACTTCCTGGCGTATCGACCGGGAAGAGTTTATGGCAAGTACTTCCGACTGGTTGTCTGCCTTGACTCTGAAAATGAGCTATGGTGCGCAGGGAAATGATAACCTGGGTACTTATTATGCGAGTAAAGGACTTTATACCATTGTTTCCAATTTGGGAGAAAATGCGTTAGTGTCCGACCGTATGGCGACTCCGAATCTGAAATGGGAAACAAACCTCAACTTTAATGTAGGTATCGACTTCTCCCTGTTCAATAACCGTTTTTCCGGTTCATTTGATTTCTTTACACGTCGTTCGAAAGACCTGCTTTATTCACGTCCGATAGCTCCTTCCCTGGGATATGGTTCTATTGACGAAAATGTAGGAGCCTTGAAGAATACAGGTATAGAAATGGTGCTTAACGGAACGATTATCAATCAGAATGGTTGGGTATGGAAACTGGGTATGAACTTGACGCATTATAAGAATAAGGTGACGGATCTCCCATTGAAAGATATGCCGCGAAGTGGTGTGAACAAGTTGCAGGTAGGTCGTTCGGTGTATGATTTCTATATGATAGAGTGGGCGGGAGTAGACCCGGAAAATGGAGATCCGCTGTGGTATAAGAATGAGGTGGATGCAAATAAGAATCCGACCGGAAAACGTGTCACAACAAATGATTATGGTTCGGCTGACTATTATTATGTCAACAAATCGTCTCTTCCGAAAGTATATGGCGGATTCAATACGTCTCTTTCTTGGAAAGGATTTGATCTTTCGGCTATCTTTGCTTACAGTATCGGTGGATATATCTACAATCGTGATGTTACAATGATTCTGCACAATGGAAGTTTGGAGGGTCGCGACTGGTCGACGGAGATTCTAAGAAGATGGACTCCCGACAATCGCTATACCGATGTCCCTGCTTTGAGTACTACTTCTAATAACTGGAACTCGGCTTCCACTCGCTTCTTGCAGAATAATTCGTATATGCGATTGAAAAACCTGACACTTTCCTATAACTTACCCAAACAATGGATTAGTAAGTTGTCATTGAGCAGTGTGCAGGTATATGTACAAGGAGATAATCTGTTTACCATTCACCGGAATCAGGGACTAGACCCTGAACAGGGAATTACCGGTATCACTTATTACCGTTATCCGGCTATGCGAACCATCTCCGGAGGTATCAATGTTTCTTTCTAAATTCAGACTAAATTATGAGAAAAATAAAAATTCAATCCATTCTTGCGGCAGTTGCCGGACTTTTCCTGGCAACGAGTTGTAGCAGCAGTTTTTTGGATACGGACCCCACAGATGCGGTAAGTTCGGATAAGGTATCTGTACCCGAAAATGCGGAGGCACTTGTGAATGGTGCCTGGTATAATCTGTTTGATTATTCAAGTACCTATGCCAATATCGGTTATCGGGCACTTCAGTGTCTGGATGATATGATGGCAAGTGATATTGTTTCCCGTCCGAAATATGGTTTTAACTCTTCGTATCAGTTTAATGATATAGCGCAATCCTCAAATGGTAGAACAGAGTTTGCCTGGTATCTGATATATAAAACGATAGATAATTGTAACACTGCCATTTCTATCAAGGGGGATTCGGAAGAACTCCGTCAGGCACAGGGACAAGCATTGGCATTACGCGCCTTTTGTTATTTGCACTTGGTACAGCATTATCAATTCACCTACTTGAAAGATAAAGATGCTCCGTGTGTTCCTATATATACCGAACCTAGCAATAGTTCCACTGTACCGAAAGGAAAATCAACAGTGGCACAGGTTTATCAGCTTATTTTCGACGATCTCACTTTGGCGAAGGACTATTTGAAAAACTATGTCCGCAGCGGTGATAATCAAAAGTTCAAACCGAATGTTGCAGTGGTTGACGGTCTTTTGGCTCGCGCTTACTTGCTGACCGGACAATGGGAAGAAGCCGCAAAAGCTGCCGAAGCAGCACGTGCAGGATATACGTTGATGACAACTACAGCCGAGTACGAAGGTTTTAATAATATTTCCAATAAAGAATGGATATGGGGATTTCCTCAAATTCCTTCCCAATCGGATGCCAGCTATAATTTCTATTATTTGGATGCAACATACGTAGGAGCATATAGCAGCTTTATGGCTGATCCCCATCTGAAAGATACATTTACCGAAGGTGATATTCGTTTACCTTTGTTTCAGTGGATGCGTGAAGGATATTTGGGATATAAGAAATTTCACATGCGTGCAGATGATACGGCTGATCTGGTCTTGATGCGTGCTGCTGAAATGTATTTGATAGAAACGGAGGCGAAAGTTCGTGACGGCGTAGCGTTGGCCCAGGCTGTAGCTCCATTGAATACATTGCGTAATGCCCGTGGAGTAGGGGATTATGAGGTGACAGGAAAATCACAGGAAGATGTAATCAATGAGATTCTGATGGAACGTCGCCGTGAACTTTGGGGGGAAGGATTTGGTATTACCGATATACTTCGTACACAAAAGGCAGTAGAACGTGCTGCTTTATCGGATGAAATGCAGAAGACAGAAGTCGATTGCTGGCAGGAGGGTGGTAGCTTTGAAAAACGAAATCCTCTGGGACATTGGTTCCTCAACTTCCCGAACGGTAAACCGTTTACAGTAAATAGCACCTATTATTTGTATGCTATTCCACAGAAAGAAATTAACGCTAACCCTAACATATAAATAGCTCTCTTAATTTTTTGACTTTGACCTTAACTTGTAGACCGGTATACGTCGTGACGATGCATACCGGTCGTTTTCTTTGGAAAAGAGGGAGCGCAAAATGTGACACACCCCATTTTATTTAATCTAATCTTATTCTATTTTTTTCTTCTTCAAATTCGGTAAAAAGAATGTGACCAATCCTAGTAGCGGCATATAAGCACAGATATTATATACATATTCAATACTCGTTTTATCCGCTAAATTACCGAGTACGGCAGATGCTACACCAGCCACCCCGAATGCAAATCCAAAAAATAACCCTGATATTAATCCGAGCTTGGTAGGAAGCAATTCCTGTGCATAAAGCAATATAGCGGGAAAAGCGGAAGAAAGCATCAATCCCACACAGAAGCTAAGGATAATAGTCCACATCAAATTAGCATGTGGCATTAGTAAACTGAACGGGGCAGCTCCCAAAATAGAAGCCCAGATCACATACTTCCGACCAATTCGGTCACCGACAGGTCCACCAATTAATGTTCCGATAGCAGTAGCTACCAGAAAGATAAATAAATATAGTTGCGAATCTTGTACGCTTACATTAAATTTATGAATCAAGTAGAAAGTATAATAACTCGTGAGACTTGCCATATAGATATATTTGGAGAAAATCAGAATCAGCAATATCGCGATTGAAAGGGCTGTCTTATCCATAGGCAAAGGAAGATGAACAGGTTTTCTGACACTGACGGTCTGTGCTTTCATCCGGTTTAGATATGATTTATACCATTTGCAAATTGGGTACATCACTCCGATAGCAGCTAAAGCCACAAATGCAAATACGATGAGATGTTGTCTGCCATAAGGAGCCACCAACAGAGCAACCAGTAAAGGACCTAATGAACCTCCGAAGTTACCACCTACCTGAAAGAGCGATTGTGCTAGTCCACGTTTCCCGCCGGAGGCAAGGAATGTGATACGGGAGGCTTCCGGATGTAGTACGGAAGAGCCAATTCCGATTAAGAATACGGAGGCTAATATCCAGTATAGATTATCAGAGAATGCTAAGTTTATCAAACCAATCAGTGTAAAGCTCATTCCGATAGGCAACGACCATGCAACGGGATATTTATCAAAAATGATTCCGGTAATCGGTTGAAAGACCGAAGCCGAAAGCTGATAAACCAGTGTGATAAGGCCGATTTGCGCAAAACTTAATCCTAAATCATCTTTGAATAGCGGATAAGCTGCTGAAACAACGGACTGTAAAAGATCATTGAGACAGTGTGAAAGACTTAATGCGATTAAGATGGAAAATGTAATTTTTCCTACGGGTTGTTCCTGATTTTGTACCATGATACCTATTGCTTTAGAAGTGTTCCTGAAAAATTGGCTGCAAAGGTACGCAAACTTTCCCGTTTCTCTAAGACTAAGGATTCTAAATTGTCGTTAATTCAATTTTGACTAACTGAACTATTCTCCGTACCTGCTGTTGTTAAATAAAAAAGGAGGATTATATGGGCTTTATTTGGTATATCATTATTGGTATTGTGGCTGGATTCCTCGCAGGTAAAGTAATGCGCGGCGGAGGCTTTGGTCTTATTATAAATTTATTACTTGGTATTCTTGGAGGTGTACTGGGCGGTTGGGTATTTGCCCTTTTCGGACTGTCAGCTTCAGGATTGATCGGAAGTTTGATAACTTCCACTGTAGGGGCTATCCTTGTATTATGGATTGCTTCCTTATTCTCGAAATCTAAATAGATATTTATATAATTTATTTTTAATCCTAAAAACAGAACTTAATTATGGAATGTAGACATGGAAATTTCTGGATTGGACTCGGAATTGGGTCAATCCTCGGCGCAGTAGCTTATCGTCTTTCACGTACAGCAAAAGCAAAACAGTTGGAAAGCGAAATTTATAATGCTATCCATCGTATAGGTCGCGATGCTGAAATAGCAGCTGCTCATGCTGAAAGAAAAGCAATGGATCTTGGACTTAAAGCAGTAGAAACCGGTGCGGAAATTGCTGATAAAGTAGCGGCAGAAGCCGACAAAATGGCCGGAAAAGCAAAAGATAAGTGGGAAAAGTAAGAATCCCAAAACGGGTAATCGATTTAAATATAATTGGTTACCTGTTTTATTTTTTGTATATTTAATCTTTTATCCCTAGCTTTATTTAGTCATCGTATCAATGTGTGTGCGAACACATTTAGGCTAATCTTCTTTATTATTATCGTTTCCTTCAAGAATTGGGAGTTACTTTCTCTCTAACTTTTCATCTGAAAAGAGTCTTTTTCTCTATACTATCTTTACTTTTTCTTATGTTTAACAACATGTATGTTTTCTGTTTGTTGGAGTTAATTATTTGATTATTAATTGTATATGTTTGTTTTGATATAATGTGTGTGCGCACACACTATTGCTTAATTCAATAATTCATTTTACTTTTGCCGATGAAAAACAAGATACTTATCAATATATGGATAAAGAGTTTTCAAATATTCGGATTGTAGACATTGCCAAGATGGCAGGTGTCTCTGTTGGCACGGTAGACCGTGTAATCCATAATCGTGGAAGAGTATCTGAAGAAAACAGGAAAAAAGTACAGGCTATCCTGGAAATGGTACATTACCAACCAAATCTGATGGCACGTTCATTAGCTGCCTCCAAAAAACAATATCATATCCTTGCAATAACTCCTTCTTTTGTGCAAGGGGAGTATTGGGAAGCTATTTCGGAAGGGATAGATAAAGCTGCGGCGGAAATGGAATCATATAATATCACCATTACCAAACTCTTTTTCGATCAATATAATAATAAGACTTTTGATGATATCATCCGAAATCTGCTGAATGAGAAAGTGGATGGGGTATTGATTGCGACTTTGTTTACAGATTCTGTTATCCGGCTTTCGCAGGAGCTTGACAGGAATGAAATACCATACGTGTATGTTGACTCCAACATTGGAGGGCAGCATCAACTGGCTTATTTTGGAACGGAATCTTATGATGCCGGAGTGATTGCTGCCAGATTATTGATGGACAGGCTTCCTTCTTCTTCCGATATATTAATGGCACGGATTATTCATAGTGGGAAGAATGATTCTAACCAGGGAAAGAACAGGCGCGAAGGTTTCTGTCATTATCTCACTGAAATAGGGTTTAACGGAAATCTGCATGAAGTAGAACTGAAAATAAATGATTCAGTGTATAACTTCATGAAACTGGATGAAATCTTTGAAGCTAATCCGAATATTAAAGGCGCTATTATCTTTAATTCAACTTGCTATATTTTAGGAAATTACCTGAAAGCAAGAGGAATGCAGGCTGTCAAACTGGTTGGTTATGATCTTATCGGCAGAAATACGCAATTACTTTCCGAAGGTGTGATAACCGCATTGATTGCGCAGCGCCCCGAGCGTCAGGGGTACGATGGCGTTAAATCATTGTGTAATCATTTGCTGTTCAAGCAGAATAGTGAGAAAGTGAATTTGATGCCTATCGATATTCTCCTTAAAGAGAATTTGAAATATTATCTGAACAATAAATTATAAACATATAAATTTATAAGAACCATGAATGAATTATTTAACGTAAAAGACAAAGTAGTTGTTATCACCGGCGGAGCTGGTATTTTAGGTAAAGGTATTGCTGCGTATCTCGCAAAAGAAGGCGCAAAAGTGGTTGTGCTCGACAGAAGTGAAGAAGCTGGAAAAGCATTGGTAGACAGTATCAAAGCAGAAGGAAATGAAGCAATGTTCCTTTACACTGATGTGATGGATAAGGAAGTGCTGGAAGGCAACAAAGTGGAAATTATGAAAGCTTATGGCCGTATTGATGTTTTGTTGAACGCTGCTGGAGGTAACATGGCAGGTGCAACTATCGCTCCGGATAAAACTTTCTTTGATTTACAGATTGACGCATTTAAGAAAGTGGTGGATTTGAACCTTTTCGGTACAGTATTGCCTACAATGGTATTTGCTGAAATTATGGTAGAACAGAAGAAAGGTTCTATTGTAAACTTCTGCTCTGAATCAGCTCTTCGTCCATTGACTCGTGTCGTTGGTTATGGTGCAGCTAAAGCAGCTATTGCTAACTTTACTAAATACATGGCTGGAGAACTGGCATTGAAATTCGGTAACGGCTTGCGCGTAAATGCAATCGCTCCAGGATTCTTTTTGACTGAACAAAACCGTACATTATTGACTAATCCGGATGGCTCTCTGACTGATCGTTCAAAAACAATTCTCGCTCATACTCCATTCAACCGTTTCGGTGAACCGGAAGATCTTTATGGAACAATCCATTATTTGATTAGCGATGCTTCCAACTTCGTAACAGGTACGGTAGCTGTAATCGATGGTGGATTTGATGCATTCTCAATTTAATAAATGGGGAATTGGGAATTAAAAATTGAGAATTGGCTGGGTAGCATCCGTATGCCGACTCTCAACTTTTAATTTTCAACTTTGATTTCTTAATTCTCAATTTTCAATTCTTAATTTAATAACAATATGTATTTATGTGAACAAACTTGGCGCTGGTATGGTCCTAACGACCCCGTTAGCTTGTGGGATATTAAGCAGGCAGGCGCTACCGGTATAGTAAATGCTCTTCATCACATTCCGAATGGTGAAGTGTGGACAGTAGAAGAGATCATGAAACGTAAGCAAATGATTGAAGAAGTAGGTCTGACATGGTCTGTGGTAGAAAGTGTACCTGTACACGAACATATCAAGACACAGACTGGTGACTTCATGAAATACATTGAAAACTATAAGGAAAGTATCCGTAATCTGGCGAAGTGTGGCGTAATGGTAGTTACTTATAACTTTATGCCCGTACTGGACTGGACACGTACTGACCTTGCCTATACAATGCCTGATGGCTCTAAAGCTCTTCGTTTCGAAAAGGCGGCTTTTGTAGCCTTTGACCTTTTCATCCTGAAACGTCCGAACGCAGAAAAAGATTACACTCCTGAAGAAATAGCTAAAGCAAAAGCTCGTTTCGAACAAATGAGTGAAGATGATAAGAAACTGTTGGTTCGCAATATGATTGCCGGACTTCCAGGTTCGGAAGAAAGTTTCACAGTAGAGCAATTCCAGCAGGCATTAGACCGTTATAACGATATTGACGCTGAAAAGCTCCGTTCCAACTTGATTTTCTTTTTGAAAGAAATTGCGCCTGTTGCCGATGAAGTAGGCGTGAAGCTGGTGATTCACCCGGATGATCCTCCTTACACTATTTTAGGTTTGCCACGTATTTTGAGTACGGAAGACGATTTCAAAAAACTGATTGAAGCCGTGCCTAACGAATCCAATGGCCTTTGCTTATGTACAGGTTCTTTCGGAGTGCGTGCCGACAATGACCTTGCAGGCATGATGGAACGTTTCGGTGATCGTGTAAACTTTGTTCACCTGCGCAGCACACAACGTGACGAAGAAGGAAACTTCTATGAAGCGAATCATCTGGAAGGGAATGTAGATATGTACGGCGTAATGAAAGCTCTTATTCTTTTGCAACAACGTCGTAAATGCTCTATCGCTATGCGTCCCGACCATGGTCATCAGATGATTGATGATTTGAAGAAAAAGACAAATCCGGGATATTCTTGTCTGGGACGTCTTCGCGGACTGGCAGAACTTCGTGGCTTGGAAATGGGTATCGCTAAATCTATTCTTTAGTTGAAGTTTTAATTAGCACTTTATTATAAAAACACTATGACTATTATTGAACGTGATAATAGTTGTGGTGTTTTTTTTATTTATTCTTTTTCACTTGTTGAGGGATAAGTGAGGCGAATAAGTCTCCAACATGCGTATCTTTATCGGCTTTTTTTGCTTTCTTCGGTTTGGGAGGATCGGGGATAATAAGCAAAGCTATTTGTGCACAAGCTTCTGCGTCAGCAAGTGCGTGGTGGTGATTCTCTAAGTTATATCCGCACCGTTCTGCTACCGTATGCAATTGATGATTGGGCAGATCTTTTCCGAAAACTTTTCTAGAAGTACGGCAGGTACAATAAAATTTGTAATTAGGATAAGTCATGTCATACAATTCGTGAACTGCCCGAAGACAACCTTCATCAAAAGGACTATTGTGTGCAACAAGTGGCAATCCATCTATCAACGGTTTGATTTCAGCCCATACATCAGGAAAATCTTCGGCTTCCATCGTATCGTCATAAGTTAATCCGTGGATAGCCGTTGTCCATTGCGTATAATAATTAGGAGCAGGACGAATGAGACGATAGATTTTATTCACGATCTTACCGTCTTTTACAATGACAACACCTACACTACAAACACTTGTACGTTTACCATTGGCTGTTTCAAAGTCGATGGCTGCAAAGTTCCTCATTTATTTCCTTGTTTTAGAGAAACAAAGATAATACAAAAAAGGGTCATGCAAAATATAGAAATAGGATTGATAACCAGGAAATTTATTGATTTTAATGAAAATGAATGTTTTTAATGGATGTTTTCAGTGAAATACCTTTCTTGTTGTGAAAATTATGCTATTTTTGCCAAACATAAACAAAAAAGCATGAACAAAACCTACTTCAAATATAAATACGTTTTAATATTCATTCTTTCATTGATTGTTTTTATAGGTGGACTAAATTATAAACACTGGTATGTTACTGACAATTTGATGGTAAAGCGTATTTCCCTGATTTACTCCATATCTAAAGATGATATTGGCAACAGAAATATAGAAAAGTTGTTGTATCAGGAGTTTCAGAAACAAGGGATAGAGGTAACGTTTGATAAGTTTTATTTTGATTGTAGCAAATATGATGAGAAAGAGCGGATAGAACATGTAAGGGAATATCTTGAATTTCTAGAAAGTAAATCGACAGACCTTATTCTGACCGTTGGTGATCAGGCAACTAATTCTTTATTATCTACCCGTCACCGGTTATTATCTTCTATTCCCGTGGTAGCTTGTAATGTGCATTTTCCCAATGAAGAACTGATTGAAGAATACGATTCGCAGAAAGTTTATGTATTGCGTGATAGTCCCGATCTGAAACGTAATATCGACTTTATAAAAACATTGTATCCCTATAATGATATGGAGATTATTTATAATATAGATCTGACCTTTCTTGGACATAAATCTTTCGATAGCCTTTCCCGAGTGGTTGACAGGAAGAATGTGAGAGTTTTGGGCTATCAAAAAGCATTTGTGCAAGAGTGTGATTATAAGCATTTGACGGAGATGATTGAATATTTTAATCTGACCCCCGGTTTGATAAATGATAATGTTAACAAGAATGGTCTGACAATAAGTCTTTGCCCCTTTCGTTATATAAAAGGATCTTCTTTGTTAGTAATGTTGAAACAATCAAAGAGAAGACAACAAAATCAAGCGTTTTTACTGGATAAATTAGATATGCTGGCAATTCCGATAGTAACAGCTTTAAATATTCCTTCTTTTAGTTGTATTCGTGAAGGTTTCGGTGAAAATGCTAAGATTGTCGGTGGTTATATGGCTACAGAGGGTATTACGGCGAAGGCTTCCGCTAGCCTTGCTGCACGCTTATTAAAGAAAGAAAAAATAGGAATGCCTAAAATAAGAGATTTAGAAAAAGAGTATGTACTGGACTGGACATATTTTTCTGAATATGCGGGTGATATTAGTAATGTTCCGCAAAATGTTCGTATGATTAACTATCCCTTTTATGATCGTTATCGAAAAGAACTTTATTTGTTGGGTGGGTTGTTTGTTTTCTCTTTTATTTTGGTAACCATTAGTTTGTTACGTACACATCGCCGTTCGTTGATGGAGCGTAAGAATCTTCAAATGCTGGAAGAAGCGCACAAACGATTGACTCTTTCTATGAATGGCGGCAAAATTTCACTTTGGAATATTCAGGAAGGTATTCTTGAATTTGATGATAATTATGTACGATTGGTTGGCATGGAACAACGGAGATTTACAAAAGAGGATATTATGAGATATACCCATCCTGATGATGTACAATTGCTTAGCTCATTCTACGAAACATTATATCAGTCTCCCAGTATGCAAATACAACGAATACGTTTTTGTTTTGGAGGGAAAGAGGCAGATTATCAATGGTATGAACTTCGATGCAGTACCTTGAAAGATGCCCAGGGGGAGATTATGTTGGCAGGCATTATGCAGAATATTCAAAACTTGGTAGAGCATGAACAACAGTTGATTCTAGCGAAACAGATAGCAGAAAAAGCAGAGCTGAAACAGTCGTTTCTAAATAATATGAGTCATGAAATCCGTACACCGCTCAATGCTATTGTAGGTTTCACAATTTTATTAATAGGTGAGGGGGCTGATGAAATAGAACCGGAAGAGAAAGCTGCCATGATTGAAATAGTCAATAATAATAATGAGTTGCTTTTGAAACTGGTGAATGACGTATTAGAAATATCTCGTTTAGATTCAGGCAACTTATCCTTTGATATAAAAGAACATAACATTACGAAAATAATAAAGGAGATTTATGTCACTTACCAAACATTGATTCAGCCTTCATTATGCTTTATCCTTGAACTTGATGAAACAGTTTCCTTACCCGTTAACATCGACTGCTTCCGTTTTACTCAAGTCATCTCTAATTTCCTGAATAATGCAAATAAATTTACCAAAGAAGGAACTATTACTTTGGGGTGCAAAATATATAAAGAGCATCAGGAAGTTTGCGTTTACGTAAAAGATACTGGCAAAGGGATTGATGATAAAGAACTAATGATGATTTTTGATCGCTTTTACAAGACTGATGAATTTGAGCAGGGGAGTGGTTTGGGACTTTCCATTTGTAAAGTGATTATTGAACGACTGGCTGGACGTATAGAAGTGCATTCAGAAGTAGGAAAAGGAAGTTGTTTCTCCGTTATTTTGTCTTTGGCAAATATAATTTAGTACAATAAACAGAAGGTATTTAAAAGAAAAAAGCAAATAATGAAAGATAAGTTCAAACCCTGGCAGAGGTGGGTACTATTCGCTCTTGCAATGGCTGTTATTTTTGCATCGGGAGTAATTATTTCATTCCTGATGGAACACAGCGCAGAGGTTGTAAATGTAGACTATAAGAAAAAGATAAAAATAAACGGAATAGAAGCACGCAGCATTATTTTTGCTGAAAACTATCCACGTGAATATAAGACGTGGGTGGATACGACATCGACCGATTTGCACAGTAGATTAAATGGAAGAACTTCTATCGATGTTTTAGCGCAACGTCCTGAAATGGTCATATTATGGGCTGGATATGCTTTTTCTAAAGATTATTCAACACCGCGCGGGCATATGTACGCTTTACAGGATATTGTTCATTCACTTCGTACTGGTGCGCCTATGGGGGGTGCTGACGGTCCTCAATTTGCAAGTTGCTGGGTGTGTAAAAGTTCTGATGTTCCCCGTATGATAGAAGCTATTGGGGTAGATTCCTTTTATAATAATAAGTGGGCTGCATGGGGAGCCGAAATTGTAAACCCTATAGGATGTGCCGATTGTCATGAACCTAAAAATATGGATTTGCATATCAGCCGTCCGTCGCTCACTGAAGCTTTTAGCCGTCAAGGTAGAGATATTACTCATGCTACTCCACAGGAAATGCGTTCATTGGTCTGTGCACAGTGTCATTCGGAGTATTATTTCAAGGGGAATATAAAATATCCTACTTTTCCTTGGGATAAGGGCTTCACTGTTGAAGATTTAGAAAAGTATTATGATGAAATCGGATTTACTGATTATATTCATAAATTGAGCCGTGCCCCTATATTAAAGGCTCAACATCCTGATTATGAAATTTTCAAGATGGGCATACACGCCCAGCGTGGTGTGTCGTGCGCTGACTGTCACATGCCTTACAATGATGAAGGAGGGATAAAATATAGCGATCACCATATTCAGAATCCGTTAGCAGTGACTGAACGCACTTGTCAGACTTGTCATCGTGATAATAAAGAGACGCTCTGTAAAAATGTATACGAACGTCAGCAAAAGGCAAATGAGTTGCGTACACTTTTAGAAAAGGAGTTGGCAAAAGCACATATCGAAGCGAAGTTTACTTGGGATATAGGAGCTACAGAAAATGAAATGCAAGAAGCCTTGCTGTTAATTCGTCAGGCACAGTGGAGATGGGATTTCGGCGTATCTTCTCATGGCGGTTCTTTTCATGCCCCGCAGGAAACCATGCGTATTTTGGGGCATGGCTTAAATAAAGTATTCCAAGCTCGTATGCTTATCAGCAAAGTGCTTGTAGCGCATGGGTATACAGATAATGTACCACTTCCGGATATTACAACGAAAGAAAAAGCACAGCAATATATTGGTTTGGATATGGCTGTTGAAAAGGCGGACAAAGATAAATTTCTCAAAGAAATTGTCCCTGAATGGCTTCAAAAGGCAAAGGCAAACGGGCGTATTGTGAATTAGAATTTATTTTCACTATATTTCCTCTATGAAAAGCAAGACCGCGACTATCTTTGTGAGTGGAAACG
>NZ_QTLK01000079.1:0-1096 GCF_003602705.1 Bacteroides sp. AM16-13 | reverse complement strand
TTAAGCCGACACCTCACGGCACGAGCTGACGACAACCATGCAGCACCTTCACAAATGCCTTGCGGCTAACCTGTTTCCAGATTATTCATTTGCAATTTAAGCCCGGGTAAGGTTCCTCGCGTATCATCGAATTAAACCACATGTTCCTCCGCTTGTGCGGGCCCCCGTCAATTCCTTTGAGTTTCACCGTTGCCGGCGTACTCCCCAGGTGGAATACTTAATGCTTTCGCTTGGCCGCTTACTGTATATCGCAAACAGCGAGTATTCATCGTTTACTGTGTGGACTACCAGGGTATCTAATCCTGTTTGATACCCACACTTTCGAGCATCAGTGTCAGTTGCAGTCTAGTGAGCTGCCTTCGCAATCGGAGTTCTTCGTGATATCTAAGCATTTCACCGCTACACCACGAATTCCGCCCACCTCTACTGTACTCAAGACTGCCAGTTTCAACTGCAATTTTACGGTTGAGCCGCAAACTTTCACAACTGACTTAACAATCCACCTACGCTCCCTTTAAACCCAATAAATCCGGATAACGCTCGGATCCTCCGTATTACCGCGGCTGCTGGCACGGAGTTAGCCGATCCTTATTCATATGGTACATACAAAATCCCACACGTGGAATACTTTATTCCCATATAAAAGAAGTTTACAACCCATAGGGCAGTCATCCTTCACGCTACTTGGCTGGTTCAGACTCTCGTCCATTGACCAATATTCCTCACTGCTGCCTCCCGTAGGAGTTTGGACCGTGTCTCAGTTCCAATGTGGGGGACCTTCCTCTCAGAACCCCTATCCATCGTAGTCTTGGTGGGCCGTTACCCCGCCAACAAACTAATGGAACGCATCCCCATCGATAACCGAAATTCTTTAATAGTAAAACCATGCGGTTTTAATATACTATCGGATATTAATCTTTCTTTCGAAAGGCTATCCCCGAGTTATCGGCAGGTTGGATACGTGTTACTCACCCGTGCGCCGGTCGCCATCTTTAGTTTGCAAGCAAACTAAAATGCTGCCCCTCGACTTGCATGTGTTAAGCCTGTAGCTAGCGTTCATCCTGAGCCAGGATCAAACTCTTCATTGTAAAAGTAT
>NZ_QTLK01000078.1:0-1199 GCF_003602705.1 Bacteroides sp. AM16-13 | reverse complement strand
CGTATTTGGATGATTACAGACCTGACTGATAAAAACTAGCATTTATAATTTATAATTGGATAACAAAATGAAAAGCTCAAAAGTACAAACACTGTGCGTTTGCGGATGTTGCAAACGCTCTCTTCCGGCAAGTGCCTTTTATATCAATAAGAAAACCGGTCTTCCCGGCAACTACTGTAAGGAATGTCGTAAAACTGTCAGCCGGAACCACCGGAAGAACGAGAAACGCTCCCTGGCATGCGACAGGGAAAGCAGTTATCCGGTAATTACCTCTACGGAAGATCCCACGTTGCGGCGGGAACTTATTCTGCATGCCCTTGAAACCGTAGCTGCCAGCATTGAACGGAAAAGGCGGAAAGTCCGTGAATCGGAATTTGAATACGAATCAGGTTCTGAATCTCAATCCGGATCAGTCTTTGAATTGGAATTGGAATTAGAATCAAAATCAGGATCAAAATTAGAATTGGCGGACTGATTTATAAAAACAATTTATATCATGGGACGAATAAAACAAGGGCTTGACTATTTCCCTTTGAATACCGATTTTATGCACGACCGTGTCGTACGCCGTGTGATGAAGCGTGAAGGCGATTCCGCCTTCACGATCCTGCTCTATACCCTGTCTTATCTATATTCGGGCGAGGGTTATTATATTCATGTCGACGATGACTTCTATGACGAACTCTCCGACCAGCTCTTCAGCACGGACAACGATAGTGTTCGCCGGGTGCTTCATCTGTTTGTGGAGTACGGTTTCTTCGATTCCTCTCTCTACGAACGTTACGGCATCCTGACTTCCGCCGACATTCAGCGGCAGTTCCTTTTTATCACTAAACGCCGCAGCCGCCGTCATATTTCTCCGGACTACTGTCTGCTGCCGGATGAGGAAACCGTACACTCCACCCTTCCGGATGCTGTTGCAGAAACCCCGGATATTGTAACGCAAACCCTCGATACTGTAACAGAATCCCCGGATACTGCAACAAAAAGCACCCTCATAAAAAGAAAAGAAAAAGAAAGGAAAGAAAACATCCTCCCTAACCCTCCTTTGCCCAAAGGAGGGGATGAGGAAGAAGAGGGAGGAGATTTTTCTAACAGAAAACCGGCGAAGAAGAAACGTGAACTGACACAGTCGGATATTGACCGGATGCAAGCTCCTGCTGACGGACACCCGCGCAACCTTTCCGGACTGTTGGATA
>NZ_QTLK01000077.1:0-1419 GCF_003602705.1 Bacteroides sp. AM16-13 | reverse complement strand
GGCTCACCCGATAATCATTGGGGGTATGCATAAATCTTAGCCAGTCTAAAGAGGAAGAATTTCTCATCCACTACTCCTCTTAATGCGGTTCTGAATTGTTTGATTTTCGCATTAAAGGATTCAGCCGCCGCATTAGAGGATCTTTTATTATAAAAGTTAAGAATATCATCATAATGTTCATAGAAGGTTGCTGCAATTACATTGAAAGCATGAAAGCCTGCCTCTTCCACTTTATTATACCATTTAGCCATACTCAATCTTGCCGCATCTTTGATTGTATTTTTGGCAAGAATCATTCTGAGTGAATGACATAATCCATACGCCTGTCCCAATTCCGGATATTCCTTAAAAAGAATTTTGGCTCTTTGTTTTTGTGCTGGGGTCCATTTTTCGGAGGATTTAAACAGCAGATAGCGGCTTCTTGCCAACAGTTCTTTCTTTGAATCTCCATTTTCATATCTCATAGGCACATATGATTCCCCTTTCTGCTTTGCTTCTTCCATCTCATCATTGGCTTCCTGGATTGCGTCCCAGCGGAGTTTGATACGCATTTCCTGCACTGCATCGCAAGCTAATTTCTGGATGTGGAACCGGTCTATTACACGAGATGCCTTGCGGAAACAGAAGCGGACTATTTTACGCATTGAGTCCGATAAATCAAGTGTCACTTCTTCTACACTGTCCAACAGGTGTTCGGGAATATGGCGTAAAGCCGCTATGACCGTCTCTGACTTCGTCCCTGCAACAATGGCGACAAGGCACATCTCACGACCATGCCTGTCCCTGTTGGTTACTATTGTATAAAGGTCGCCATTCGACAGGGAAGTCTCGTCAATAGCCAGATTAGGTCCAATGTTCTCAGGAAAGACAAGCCACTCTTCCGCATGGCTCAACTCTTCCCAATTACGATAACCGCTTAGCACATCCTTGTATTGCTTCTCAAAGGTAGATGCGTCAATATGATAGAAATCATCAAGCGTACGGCAGGTCACCGGGGATGTGTCCATACGTTTCTTTTAAAAAAGCCGCAAACTCCTTGGAGTAGCGGGTGCCTTCGGCGGCTATTTTAAGAGGTAGAATAAAACTCTTGCCGGTACGAATATCAACCCATTTACGGCGTCGGAGCAAAAGGATTACTTTGTGGTCGCGGATGGGGAAATCGGTGATGGAAACCGCAGGAATAAAACCTTTGGATTCAAAGTGAACATCATTACGTAAAGTATCGTACATCTTTTCATCAAGATGAATGTTAATCTCGGTATCGGTACTTTCTACCTTAGTTATATCAAACGAGGAAAGGACTTCGCTTGGTAGTACTATTTGAGCTAAAGATATTAATGCTGCTTCTGTCATATTACAAAAGTAATCACTTTAAAGAAAGCTACAAATAGTTACCCCCAAGAAATTTCGGGTGAGCCG
>NZ_QTLK01000076.1:0-1443 GCF_003602705.1 Bacteroides sp. AM16-13 | reverse complement strand
GGCTCAGTTGTAATTCTTGGGGGATTAAGTTTAGTCAATTCCCTTCATGCATATACCTTTGCTAGCCTAAAAAGGAAGAAGCTCATATCCACTACTCCTCTAAATGATGCCCTAAATGCTTTGATTTTAGCATTAAATGCTTCCGCTGCTGCATTTGTACTCCTGTTCACAAAGAAGTTCAAAATCCTTTCATAATGGTTCTCAATAGAGTTTGCTACTGTTGTGAATGTATCGTATCCATATTCTTCAATCTTATTATACCATAGTGCCAGCTTTACTCTTGCTACATCCTTGTCATAGTTTGTGGAAAAGATCTTTCCCAACTCCAATGAGTAGTAATATACGTGTTTAATATCTTCAAACTGCTTGAAAAGTAATTCTGCCCTGATTTTCTGGCTCTTGGTCCATTTATCAGGTGATTTAAATAATAAATATCTGCTTCTGGCTAATAATTGCCTGAGTGTATCTCCGTTTTCGAATTCTTCTGCTTTATGTACTTCCCCCTTCTCTTTTGCCGCTTTCATGGCTTTATTCTCCTCTTTTATCACTTGCCATCTATATGTAATACGCAACTCTTGTACCGCTTCGTATACAAGTTTTTGTACATGAAACCTATCAATCACCTGCATGGCACGTGGAAAGCACGTTTTCGCAATCTTTTGCATGCTCCCTGCCATATCCAGTGTAATTTCTTTGACTTGATTACGCAGCTCCTGTGGCATCTTTGTAAGTACCGCAATGATATCATCGGCTTTAGTGCCCTGAATTACAGCTATCATAGAACCTTTCCTACCTCGCTTATCTCTATTTATTAAGATGGTATAAAGATCTCCCTTGCTCAAAGCCGTTTCGTCAATACATAGGCGATAACCCATATTCTTTGGATAAAGGATATACTCTTGGGCATGTGCTCTCTGATCCCAATTCTGGAAGTCACTCAGGTGATCTTTATATTGGCTTTGAAGCTGTTTGCCATCCATACAGTAATGCTCTGCTACACTTTGGCAGCTAACGGCGTGATTATCTAAGTAATTCTTTTAAAAAAGCACCGAACTCAGCGGTTATGCGAGTACCGGTGGCTACCAAACTCCAGTCACGACTATATGTCTGCCCAGTGGAGGGATCTTCCCAGCGACGACGCTTGATACGTAAATAAACGGCTTTACCACGGATAGGGAAGTCCTGAACTTCAATCTCAGGGAGGAAACCTTTTGAGTGAAGATGTAGATCTGAGTACTCAGAAGGAATAGTGGCTTTCTCCTCTAAATAAAGAATAAAGCAAGTATCCTGAGAAACATGATTGACTAGGGTAAAGTAATCAAGGATTCCTGAAGGCAAGAACAAGCTTAAAGAAGCAACAGGATCAATCGTTTGGGAAGAGGATGTTTTCATGATGCAAAAATAAGAATTTTAACGCAATCCCCCAAGGTTTCAGACTGAGCC
>NZ_QTLK01000075.1:0-1559 GCF_003602705.1 Bacteroides sp. AM16-13 | reverse complement strand
TTTCCTCTATGAAAAGCAAGACCGCGACTATCTTTGTGAGTGGAAACGAGTGTCTATTCCTTTCTACATCTTTTTTCCTTGCACTACTGCATGGCGGTTCAGTTCCGATTATAGTCGGAACAATGAACAATTATGTAAATTTCCTCTTCGAGATTAAAACTCAACCGGGTGTCCTACTCCGTCCGAAACGATAGCCACTTTGCGAAAACGGGATATAATCACCACAAATATATTGACCTTGTAACGGACGGTTGTATCATTATACGGCAGTCATATGGGCTGCCGTATAATGATCTGTTGGTTTGATATACTGAGTTCCCTGACTAAGTACATACCATACTGCAACAAGTATTTTTCTCGCAATAGCTACTTGCACCTTCATCTTGTTCTTTCTTCTTTCGATACATTGCCTGTATGAGAATTCTGCGAAAAATGAATCTTTCATACGTGCAGCTCCCCATGAACATTCAATCATGGTTTTTCTTACAAACCTGTTACCATGTGTGATACCTCGTGCCTTGATTTTGCCAGCGCTTTCCTCGTTACGGGGTCTTAGCCCCACCCATGACACCAATTTCTTTGGTGTCTGGAAATGTGTCATGTCTGTTCCTATTTCTGCTATTATTGAGGTCGCACTACGTTCTTTCACTCCCGGTATAGTCTGAAGGTTTTCAACTTCTTGAGGAAACCACTCCATGCATAGTGCAGTCATCTTCTCCTGTGCTTCGTCCTTGTGCCGTTGCTGCAATTCAATCTCTTCTACAAGCTGGTTTATAATGTCTATGTCGGTCTCGCTGACCACTCCGGTAAGTGCTTTCACCAATGTTTCTCTGCCATGCCTGTTGATTGTTCTTCCATGCAGTTCCTTCACAAGGACTTCCGCATCTGTCACACCTTGGGATATAAGTTTAACTATTGAACGGTACCCTTTGGAATCTGTTGTGGATATATAATTACTGATTCTGATGTTGCACCTCTGGATGCATTGGTCAAGTTTGACTAAATTGCGGCTTATGGAAGCATTCAGGTCAAATATCCTTCTGTCATATTGACGCAGACGTTGAATTTTATCATCAGGAACAAAGCTTGATGCTATCAGTTCTTTACTCAGACAAGTAGCTATCCATTCGGCATCATTCACATCACTCTTTTTGCCAGGAAGCTGTTTTATAAAATAAGGGTTTACCAGATGAAGTTTCACTGACCCTTCAAGCACTCGCCATATGGGTATCCAGTAGATACTGGTACTCTCCATTGCACACTCTTCAACACCTTCAGAGACCATAAGGTCGCGAAGTGTGACCAACTCTTCGGTAAGAACTCCGAATTTATGCTGGATTTTTTCTCCATTAGCACACAGAATACAGCAAAAAACACTATCTTTGTGTACGTCAAGACCGCAGACTACCTTCATAGAAGTATTTTTTTATTGGGACATCAAGCCCGTTGGACATATGAGGATGGGGAAACCCTATGACCTCGTTTTTACCACAAAGATAGTCGCGGTCTTGACTTTCTTATTTACCGGGCGTAAAAAATCTGTTTTTTTATATACCTTT
>NZ_QTLK01000074.1:0-1597 GCF_003602705.1 Bacteroides sp. AM16-13 | reverse complement strand
CCTTAATTCCGCAACACTATTATAAAATATTTTTTTTAAGTACCTGAGCAACAAAAAGTTGCTCAGGATTTTGCCATGTCAGAGGATTCACTTAACTTAGTGTTGCAAAAAAATAATCAAACAAAACCTCATCAGGCATGGCAAAAATACAAATAAAATCCGAGAAGCTCACTCCTTTTGGAGGAATATTTTCAATCATGGAGCAATTTGACTCCACATTGTCATCTGTAATCGACTCGACACTCGGTCTAAGGTGTAGCTCGTTCGGTTATCAGTACAGTGAAATCGTCCGTTCCCTCATGAGTATCTACTTCTGTGGTGGCTCATGCATTGAGGATGTCACTACTCATTTGATGAACCATCTCTCGCTCCATCCGACACTTCGTACTTGTAGTTCTGATACTATCCTCAGAGCGATAAAGGAACTGACGCAAGGAAACATCTCATACACATCAGATACGGGTAAGAACTACGATTTCAACACGGCTGACACACTCAATACCTTACTGCTCAATTGTATGTTTGCATCCGGCCAACTGAAAGAGGGCGAGATGTATGATGTTGATTTCGACCATCAGTTCATAGAGACTGAGAAGTATGATGCAAAGCCTACATACAAGAAGTTCCTTGGTTATCGCCCTGGCGTGGCGGTTATTGACGACTTGATTGTTGGCATTGAGAATAGCGATGGTAACACCAACGTTCGTTTTCATCAGAAGGACACGCTGAAGAGATTCTTTGAGAGATTTGAGCAGAACGGACTTACAATCAATCGTTTCAGAGCTGATTGTGGATCATGTTCCGAGGAAATCGTGGAGGAAATAGAGAAACACAGCAAATCCTTCTATATCCGCGCAAACCGCTGCAGTTCGCTCTACAATGACATCTTTGCTCTTAGAGGCTGGAAGACTGAGGAAATCAATGGCATTGAGTTCGAATTGAACTCTATTCTTGTTGAGAAGTGGAAGGGTAAAGCATACCGACTTGTGATTCAAAGACAGAAACGGATGGACGGTGTGCTGGATCTTTGGGAAGGAGAATACACATACCGTTGTATCCTGACTAACGACTATGAATCTTCCACAAGAGAAATTGTCGAGTTCTATAACCTTCGTGGAGGAAAGGAACGTATCTTCGATGATATGAACAATGGTTTCGGGTGGGACAGATTGCCCAAATCCTTCATGGCAGAGAACACTGTGTTCCTTCTTCTTACGGCACTTATCCGTAATTTCTACAAGGCCATTATCCACAGACTTGACGTAAAGAGGTTCGGACTCAATGCAACAAGTCGCATAAAAGCGTTTGTCTTCAGGTTTGTCTCTGTACCAGCCAAGTGGATCAGAACATCAAGGCGGTATGTGCTGAATATCTATACCTGTAATAATGCTTACGCAGATATTTTTCAGACTGATTTTGGATAACGCCTACAACTTATGGGTATGATACTGCGTATTGCCTCAAGTCGCATAGTGGGGCAAGGGGATATTGTGGGCAGAAGTGGGTATTTCAGCCTCAATTTATCTGCTAATTCAGTGATGAGAGGACGTTTAGACGCAAGAAGGACGCTGAAGAGCTTAGTTGCGGATTTGAGGTT
>NZ_QTLK01000073.1:0-1743 GCF_003602705.1 Bacteroides sp. AM16-13 | reverse complement strand
AGTTAAACAAAAGTTAGATTCTCTTTTTAGCATAACCACCTGTGAATCAAACGGATACATATAGATAGCAATCAATTGAGGATAGGATTTGAACAATTAGTACCATTAATATCTTTTTTACCTATTATGAGTTATCCGGCATGCGAATCTTTCTTCGTTCCACTATAGTTATCTTTGCGTTTGACTATAGTTATCCGCAAGGGTAACTATAGTATACTTTGCGGATAACTATAGTGGAACGAAAAAAGAATAGCGATCGGAATGAAATCGATTAGCAGAAGAAGGAAATAAAAATAGCAGTGAAAAACTATCTATACTATAGCAATTGGTCAAGTACGGCACGGAACACCTTATCGGCATGTTCTTGCATAATCTTAATATAATTAAAGATAGGACGGTTATTTTTCATACTGTGTCCGATACAGTATTCTATTTTTTCAATTTGAATGCCTAAATCATATCCGTGTTGTGCAAATGTCTTTCGGGCGGAATAGTAAGTAACCTTTTTCTTTACCCCCGAAAGTTCTGTTACCTTATTTATATGTCGGAAGACTAAACTATATATTTGTTTATAAGATGAATATTTACCAAATTGCAAATGCCCATTTCTCGACATATATTTATCTATAAGCACTTTTGCTTCAGGCTGCAAAGTAAATACAATTTCATTTTCTCCCTTCTTGCTATTGCGTGTTTTGTGACGCACATAACGCATATCGTTCTTATTTTTAAAATCATATGCTAATAAATCTCTCAGGTTGATACCGCCTAAATAATAAGTAAGCATAAAAATATCTCTCACCATGGATAAAGAAGACTTTAAAAGCCGGACATCACGTATTCTCTTCAGTTCATCTATTGACAAATCAAGTTCCCGCACATTACTTGTCGGCATCTTAAAGAGGACAAAAGGATGAATGGAGTAAGATACATAATTCATCTTACCGGCATAATTTACTATCACCTTTATTAAAGTCAGATATATTCTGATAGTTGTATCTGCCAGATTCTCCTCGTGAAGAACTTTGGCAAATCCTTGGATATGTATAGGTGTCAATTGAATTAAAGGAAAATCCCCTTTCATATATTTGACTAATCTTTCGGAAGCTATCTTATAAAGTTTATAAGATTTCTCCCGCTCTTCTCCTTTCATGAAATTCATGTATTCTTTTGCAACAGCTTGAAAGGTTATACCTTTTTTCTTTTGTTCATAAGTAATTATACGTATAAGTTCGGTACATGAAATTGCTGGTAAATAGCTGATCGATGTAACAATTTCTTCATACTCATTGATTAGTTTCCGAAGACAGGCATTCATATTCGCTGCATTCTCATGCCTTACTACTCGACCATTTTTTAGTTGATTGGCAGAATCCAAAGTAAATTGGGTAGATATATATCTGGTTTGAGAATGATGTGCTACGGCTATCCTTATTCGATGTCTGCCATTTGATAATTTTTTAGTTGGAACAACTACAATTGAAAAATTCGCCATATCATTTTTAGGTTTATAAATTACTATTTTCCATACAATAAAATAGAAACAAAAAGGTTCATAGTCATTAGGTACTAATCGAAAATCGCTCCTACAGCATGGAATATCGTGCAAAAGACGGTATTTTCCATGCATTTGTACGATTCTGCATTGCTATATCTTGATTAAGTCGTTATGTTTGCAACACTTTTTCACAGGTAGAGTGTGAAAAAGTGCTTTTAAAAAGAGAATCTAACTTTTGTTTAACT
>NZ_QTLK01000072.1:0-1829 GCF_003602705.1 Bacteroides sp. AM16-13 | reverse complement strand
GCCCAACTCAGCATGGAAGACATCGCAGGGCTTATGCTGTACAGCAGCCATCAGACCATCCCCGTGAACAGAAACGTCTACAACGGCAAAACGCACACCGAAAGTGGTATGCCTGCCTGGGAACTGACCGATGAACAAAAGACGTTTCTCGAGAAAGACGGAGTACGCCACGTGCTTATCACCTCTGTGGAAAGCCCGGAAACGGCTGCCCGTTGGAACAATGCGGCACAAGGTTATGTGGAAGGTCTGGGATTCGGCATTCCGTGCAACAACTCTTCCGACCCCCGCCACTCATCGCGGGCAGATGCGGAATTCAACGCCGGCGGAGGTGGCAAAATTTCCATGTGGCCGGGCAGTTTGGGCATGTGCGCCACTTTCTCACCTGAAATCATGAAACGTTTTGCGGAAATAGGCTCCATCGAATACAGGGCACTGGGGTTCGCCACTTCCCTCTTCCCGATGGTGGACGTAGGAACCGACCCGCGATGGATGCGCTTCTGCTATACAATGGGAGAAGGTACCAAACTTGCTACCGATATGGCACGTGCCTATTGCGACGGTTTCCAGACATCGGAAGGCGATGCGGAAATATGTGACGGATGGGGTTGGAACAGTGTAAACACGATGGTGAAACACTGGCCGGGCACCGGAGCATGCAACGAAGGCGGACGCGACGGGCATCAGGGATATGGAAAATACGCCGTTTTCCCCAACGGCAATTTCGAACTGCATACGTTGCCTTTCACGGAGGGTGCTTTCAAGTTGGAAGGCAAAACCAAGGTATCGGCTGCCTTGATGCCCGACTACTCCGCTTGCGTAGGATTCGAACCGGACGGTGTAGGTAGTGGATTCAGCCGGAAGTTTATTCAGGATATGCTGCGCGAACAACAAAACTATGACGGAGTGATTTGCTCCGACTGGGGAATCACGCATGACGAAGTAGGAGTATACGCCTGCAAAGGAAAACCATGGGGCATGGAAACCAAAAGCGTGGCAGAACGCCATTACAAAGTTCTGATGGCAGGAGTCGACCAATTCGGTGGAAATAACGACCGGGGACCTGTGCTCGATGCTTACCATATAGGAGTGGAAAAACAGGGGGAAGAATGGATGCAGCAACGTATGCGGACTTCCGCCCGCCGTTTATTGACCAATATCTTCCGTACCGGTTTGTTCGAGAACCCTTATCTCGATCCGGCACACACAAGCGAAGTGGTAGGCTGTCCCGAATTCATGCAGGAAGGCTACGACGCCCAGTTGAAAAGCGTTGTCATGCTAAAGAACCATGCAGGCGTACTGCCGTTGGAAGGAAAGAAGAAAGTGTATATCCCTGAGCGTTATGTCCCCTCCTACATTGACTTCTGGGGTGGACGTATTGAGGAACAGCACATCACTCCGCTGAGCAAGGAACTGGTGGAAAGATACTTCGAGCTGGTTTCCACTCCGCAAGAAGCTGACGCAGCTATCGTATTCATCGAATCCCCCAACAGTGGTTACGGTTTCGACGAAGAAGCTGCACGCACAGGAAAAGATACGGGTTATCGTCCTATCAGCCTGCAATACAGCGACTATACCGCCACTCATGCCCGTGCACAGAGTCTGTCCGGTGGCGACCCGTACGAGGACTTCACCAACCGCAGCTATCGAGGCAAAAGCGTGAAGACAGTCAACAAGGGCGACATGGACCTGGTCATCCAAACAAAGAAGAGCATGGGAGAAAAGCCGGTGATTGTAGCCATCAATGTACTGAATCCTCCTGTGTTAAGCGAAATAGAGCCTTATGCCGATGCATTGTTCTTGTTGTTCGACGTACAGCGTCAGACGATTCT
>NZ_QTLK01000071.1:0-1860 GCF_003602705.1 Bacteroides sp. AM16-13 | reverse complement strand
GATAAATGATAATTTAGAGCAGCAGGCACAGGCGTTGTTCAAGTCGTGGTTCGTGGATTTTGAACCGTTCAGGGATGGCAAATTTGTGGATTCAGAGCTGGGAACTACCCCAAAAGAGCTACCAATAGTATACATTCAAAATATACCTCACAATATAGAAAGTGGAAAGAGACCGAAAGGTGGTGCTACTTTAAAAGGTATTCCGAGCATTGGTGCGGAAAATATTAAGGGATTGGGATATTATGACTATTCTAAGACAAAATATATTCCCCAAGAATATGCCCAAACTATAAAAAAGGGAAAGATTAATGGATATGAGCTATTGATTTACAAAGACGGAGGCAAGCCGGGATATTTTATTCCAAATTTCTCTATCTTTGGAGAAGGATTTCCTTTCAGCAAAATGTATATCAACGAGCATGTCTTCCTTTTAGACTTAATGGATAATGGCTATAATGCGTTTGCATATTTTTATATGCATACACCATACATTATAAACCAATTTAATTCAAATGGAGGCAAGGCTGCAATCCCTGGCATAAATACAAAAGATGTTGAATGTCTGCCCATCTACTCAAAAGAAAGTCCATATGTAAAAAGGTTTGGAGAAATAGTTCTTCCTTTTATCAAAACGATACTTTTTAACAGTCTTGAAAATGCAAGGTTGGCAAAGATGCGCGACACACTTCTTCCGAAGTTAATGTCTGGCAAACTAAAAATCAGTGAAATAGAAATATAATTATGGGTAAATCTATCGGCATATTAGATAAGGATTACGTTTTATGGGTCAAGGAGCTTGTAAAGCGTTATCGTAGCAGCCAAATCAAGGCGGCAATAAAGGTGAATAAAGAAATACTTCGCTATTATTGGGAACTTGGCAAGGACATAGAGGAAAAACAGGCGGACAACAAGTATGGCAGTAAGTTTTACGCTACACTAAGCCGTGATTTGCGCCATGAAATGCCAGATGTCGAAGGACTGTCCGAAACTTCTATCCGCTATGCAAAACGTTTTTATGTTCTTTATAACCAACAGATTGTAAATCTTCCACAACTTGTGGAAGAATCTGAAAAGGCAAATCTTCCACAACTTGTGGAAAGATTGTATTCCGATTTGTTCTCAATTCCTTGGGGGCATCACCGCTATATCATTGACAAATGCTCAAATGATTCCGACAAGGCGTTGTTCTATGTCCGTCAAACATTGGAAAATGGTTGGAGCAGAGATATATTACTCAACGTATTGGGTACAAATCTGTATGAACGCAGCGGCAAAGCTCTGACAAATTTCAAGAGTACACTCCTTGATGTAGATAGCGATTTGGCACAGGAACTGACACGCGACCCCTACGACTTCTCTTTCACTGGTTTGCGTGGAAAATATAATGAACGCATATTGAAAGACACATTGCTGAATAACATCACAAACTTCCTATTGGAGCTTGGCACAGGGTTCGCCTATGTTGGCAAAGAGTATCGCCTACAAATAGCAGAAAAAGAAAAGTTTATAGACTTACTCTTCTACAACCTCAAACTGTCTTGCTATGTGGTGGTAGAGGTGAAAATCGGTGAGTTCGACTTTGCCGATGCCGGTCAGTTGGGTGGCTATGTTGTAGCTTGCAATCATCTTCTTCGCAAGGAGGGACGCGATAATCCGACAATTGGATTACTTATTTGCAAGCAGAAAAACAATACTTTGGCTCAATATGCTTTGGAATCAAGCAGCCAGCCCCTCGGAATATCCGAATATGAACTTGAAAAACTCTATCCCGAAAAGGTGGAAGGTACAATGCCATCCATCAAAGAGATAGAAGCTAAATTAGATGGTCAAACCAACTGCTAAATTCTCATTTATGGAAGA
>NZ_QTLK01000070.1:0-1879 GCF_003602705.1 Bacteroides sp. AM16-13 | reverse complement strand
AAGGTTTCATAGCTTCTATCAGCTCGTCGGTAGAGTGGTGAAACTGGCAGGTAGTGGCATAATAATCCAGCATTGCGCGCACCTCTTCTTCGTTGAATCCGGTCATTTCATTAAATTCCGGAGAGAGCGAATAATTGGTGCCGATATTGAATCCGCTGGTGAGATCGTCCATCGTGACGGGGCTGACACCAGTCACGAAGCAACGTTTGATAGTGGAGTCCGTGCCTGCTTTCACCGTATCGAAGAAGCTGCGCAGATAACCGGTTCCGTGTGTCTCGCTCTTGTAATCTTCCAGACAGGCAGGTTCTGATAAGATTTTATTTGTAAAATGGTCGTATTCATCAATGAACAGATAAATCTGTTGATTGGTCTTGACACATTCTTTATATAGATAATCCAGTTGTTCTACGGCTCCCTTTTTCTTATTCATTTCTTCCTTTATCCCTTCGGGAAGATATTGCGCATAGACATCGCAGAAGAAATTGAATTCAGTGTTGCAATGTGCGTCCAATGATTGCCGGTAACTATTTAATTCGGCATTAACTACGGCAAAGTTTAGATAAATGATGAGATATGAATTTCGTTCGGGAGTGGGATGTTTTCCTATGTACAGGTCGCCATACCATTTCTCAAACTTGTCCGCTTCTAATATGTTATAATAATGGTGGAGCATGGAGATCGTTAAGCTCTTTCCGAACCTTCGCGGACGAATGTAAAAGAAATACTTGTTCGCATTCTCTATGAGAGGGATATAATGCGTTTTGTCTACGTAATAACAGTCGTCTTCGCGGACATCGATAAAGTTCATCATTCCGTACGGAATACGTTTGCGCTTTACTGGTTGGTTCATAACTCTTTCATTTTCTCACAAAAGTAACAATAAAAATGAATATTGATGGATGGCAGTTATATAAATGATAGAATATCTTTAGTAGTCTCAATGCCATTATTGCTTATAGTGGGAAAGCGGATTTGCTCTTCTTTAGTGTGGAAACCCGTAATGTTGAAAAGTGGATAGCTGAAGAAAAATAGATAATACAAAAAAAGCGGCTCGTTGCAATGAGTCGCCTTTTATTATAATACATGAAAATATATACGAACTTTAAACTTCTTCGCACACCACCATTTTCATCCCTTGATAAACAACTATAATTTTGTGCAGCGTCGTTGTTCCGATTGCTTTTTGCACCGTTTCACTAGCGGCATAGCGGTTGGCTTGTGTGATAGCCTCTTGCCGGAGTTGCTCTACCTTTTCGTCACTATCCTTTCCTTTGGCATACTTCAGTTCGATAATGTAGGAATGGAGCATGTCTTTGTATATATCCAGTAATGGAAACATGAAGATGTCGGCATATCCTTCCTGATTCTCCTGTTCGGAGATAGGGCGATAGAAACGGTTCTGTGCGGTCATAGCCAACGTAAATCCATGTACGTATGCTTCTCCTTTTTGCTTGTCTCTCTGGGAAGAATATCGGTGCAGACATTCGGCGATATAATCGAAGTAGGCTTTCCAGTCGCCACGATAAGCCATAGCGGATGCCAGTTTTCCTTTTTCCCAGTTGTCAAAGCGGAGGTCCGCTTCGTTGTAGGTATCTAATAAGTAACTGTACAATTGTTCACGTACTACTTGATTGGGAATAGTCAACTTCGTTTCTCCTTCTAAAGTACCGCTGATAGTCAACATTCCGAAATAGAATAATAGGCTGGTAAAGTTATCCGGTTCTGCAACTGTTTCGGCTGGAAAACCTGTTTTTAGTTCTCCGGTGACATATCCTTGTTGTACCAATGTCTGGATGGTAGAGGCGTCATGAGCAAATTCTTTGTCCTTGCGGATCAACATTCGTAGTTTGTTGTAATCCACGCGGATGTTTTCTTCTAC
>NZ_QTLK01000007.1:171930-258323 GCF_003602705.1 Bacteroides sp. AM16-13 | reverse complement strand
CGAACCACGACTTGAACAACGCCTGTGCCTGCTGCTCTAAATTATCATTTATCTGCCTGTTTTTGTAAAACAGATGATTCTTATTGTTATATGTATTGTATCTTATCCGCATTTTAATTAATGTATTTACGATGAGATAGTTTTACGTTATTTTGATTAACCATAGCATAATGCATGGTAGTATCAATTTTTACATGACCGAGTAGTTTCTGTACTTGTTCTACAGGCATTCCTTTGTCTATAGCCATTGTAGCAAGTGTTCGTCGGAATTTGTGAGGATGGACACGAGCTATTTTTGAAGAGTGTCCAATTTTACGTAGTCGAACCTCTACACCCGATATTTGCAGTCGATTATGTGGCTTGGCAAGAGAGACAAATAATGCTTTGTTTCTGTCTTTACGGGAGCTAAGATATTGTTGCAGATGTATTTTAGCTCTTGCATTGAAATATACTATTCGTTCTTTATTGCCTTTGCCAAAAACGATGCATTCTCGTTCGTTAAAATTGATGTCTTCTCGGTTTAGTTTTACTAATTCACCGACACGCATTCCAGTTGAGCATAAGAGATCAATCATTGCAAGGTCACGAATTTCCGTACAGTTATCGCGAAGGTGTTCGATGTTTTCATCAGTAAGTACCTCTTTGATTTGTGTGCCGGTTTTTACTTTATGGATTCTATGTATAGGACTCTTTATGATATAATCCTCTTCTTCAAGCCATGAAAAGAAAGAAGAAAAGATTCGTCGAATATTATCTATTGTCACTTTACTGGACTTATGCTTGCGTTGGAATACAGCCAAGTATGCTCGTATATCTTCTGTAGAATAGTTTACTACTTTTTTAGGCATAGTCTTGAAAAGTTGTTTGACTGTTGAACTATAATATTTGATAGTCGGAGTAGTACAGCCTTCAACTTGCTTTGCGGACAAAAAGATTTCAAGCAGACGGTCGTTTGTAGCAGCATTTTCATGCTCTTTCTCACCGTCTTTTGTAATGGTGTATTTACTTATAACTTGAAGTAATACTCCATTAAGTTGAGCCATTTGTTCTATACTTAAAACATCTGTCATCGCATTGCTAATTTCTTGAATCAAATTTTCTTTCATATTCTTCTATTATTGAGTTAATTAATAAATCGAAGAATATAGTAATATTTATTTGATTGTGAATCCTATACTAGATAATTGTTTGCGAATTTCTTCTTCGAGGTCATGGGATTGTGCAAATAAATCAGATAATTCAGAAGTCAAACGTTCCATTTTTTCTTGAAACGGTTCTCCGTCATCTTCTGTTTCTGCAATTCCTACATACCGTCCCGGGGTGAGGATATAATCTTGTTTGGCTACATCCTCTATTGATACAACAGCACAATAACCTTTTTCATTTTCTAAAGTTCCTGAATTGAAAGCATCAAAAGTACCCGCTATTTTCATTATATCTTCTTCGGATAATTCACGGAGTTTACGGGTAATCATGCTACCCATGTTGCGGGCATCAACGAACAATATTTTATTCGTTTGTTTTTTAGCCCGGTTGAGGAACCATAAAGAGACTGGAATACCTGTCGTATAAAAAAGTTGGGAAGGTAATGCTATGATACCTTCTATTAGATCTGCCTTTATAATATTTTCGCGGATAGTTCCTTCACCGCCTGTTTGCGAGGATAGAGAACCATTGGCAAGTACCATTCCTATACGTCCTTTGGGGGAAAGATGATGAATCATGTGTTGAAGCCAGGCAAAGTTGGCATTTCCAGCAGGAGGTATACCATATTTCCAGCGTACATCATCCTGAAGTTTGTTTGCTCCCCAATCACTTAGGTTAAACGGAGGGTTTGCTAGAATGTAATCAGCCTTTAGTGTAGGATGCTGGTCATCAAAAAATGTGTCAGCGTTGAATTTTCCAAGGTCAGGCTCAATGCCTCGAATCGCCAGATTCATTTGAGCCATTTTCCATGTAGTAGGATTGCTGTCTTGACCGAATACTGATATGTTATTGATATTTCCATGATGTCGTTCGATAAATTTGGCTGATTGTACAAACATGCCACCAGAACCGCAAGCCGGATCGTATACGCGTCCGCTATATGGCTGAAGTACTTCAACTAATGTACGGACAATACATGAAGGTGTGAAAAATTCACCGGCAAGCTTACCTTCCGCTTCTGCAAATTTGGAGAGGCAATATTCATAGGTACGCCCCAGTATATCTTTGCTGTCCCCATGTTCTTTCATTTGAACGTTTGTAAATAAATCTACGACATCTCCTAAGCGGCGTTTATCTAATTCTGGTCGTGCGAAGTTTTTAGGAAGAATCCCTTTTAAACGAGGATTTTCTTTCTCTATCAGTCGCATGGCATTGTCGATGACAGTGCCAATCTCCGGAGTATGCGCTGCTTCTGCTATGACCGACCAACGAGCCTCTTTGGGTACAAAGAAAATATGCTCATAGGAATATTCATCTTTGTCTTCCTCAAAGCCTTCTCCTTCATTTATAAGAGCTTGATGTTTTGCTTCAAAACTGTCTGATATATATTTAAGGAAAATAAGTCCTAAAACGACTGATTTATATTCTGATGCATCCATGTTGCCACGTAATAAATCAGCTGCTTTCCATATTTGTTTTTCAAATCCTAATTCGGCTGTATTTGTCTTTGCCATACTATTATATTTTTGTCATTGTGATTAATGTTTATGTACTCACTTTAAGTTCTCAGAAACTTTTAATGAGGTTGATGCAAAAGTAGAAAATAATTTCCATTGTGCTGTCGTACTTTAAATGAGAAGTAAATGTAGGCATTATTATTGATGTAATTGTTATAGTTGGAGTAAAATTTATTCTTTTGGTTGTTAGAATATGCAGAAACTCCTATTCTAACAAAAAAATGATTTGCAATGAACATTCTAATGCAAGTTTAATACTTCGCTTAACTTATCTCCAATAATTTTCTTCTCATTACTACCGATAGTAGACAATCTCACCAACGGAATTCCGTACAACTCTAAGATATGATCCTTTTTAATATCGCGTTCTGATTGACTCGTCCCCGATTTGTGGAATGTATAACCATCTGTTTCAATAGCCAATACCGGTTGTTTACTCACACGATTATAAATTAGAAAATCAATATGAGTATTTATATTTGCAGCATATTTGCTTTCCTCTTCATTCAATAGAGAATAATCCTGAATCAACATATAGAGTGGTAAATGACAAATGATATTCAAATGACGCATATTGATATTCTCTTTCAGGATATCCTCGAGTAAGGCGAATGTAAGATTCTCGGAATCATATTCGGATATTTTTTTGTGCTTCTTCAAATAGGCTATTCGGGCATCTGTATATTGCTCATATAGATAATCGAATATAGAATGAATCTTACTGGTGGAAACAGTGCCATTGTTATATTCGATATAAGCGATCAAATCGCTGATATTGCAGTCTTTGGGTTGTTCGTTTCCCGATACGACTAAATAGAATTGTGACTTAGCCCGTGAAACAGCAACATTGAGCAGGTTGGGATCGTCGGAAAAGGAAGTGATGACATCGTCGACAGTGGTCATAATGATAGCATCCTTTTCTCTTCCCTGAAATTTGTGGACTGTTGCAACATCAATATCCTCTTCAAGTGCGGATTTTACTGCATCTACTTGTTTGTTATATGGAGCTATGACGCCAATTTCATCTGTTTCATAAGATAGATTCGGTAGTACTTCTTCTTTGATAACATCTATTTCCCGTTGATTCATGTGGCTGCGGGAGTGGTTACCTTTGGCTGTCCGTATGGCACAAATGACATCCTCTTCTCCTTTATCACGTGTCATGATGACAAGATCTCCACCATAAAATTTCTGATTACAGAAGTTGATGATTCGAGGATGGCATCGATAATGTTCCCGTAACAAGGTCTGCGGTACATTTGGAATAACTTTGCAGACGGATTGCAAAAAACTCATATTGGCACAATCATATTCCGGTTTAATCAGGCACGCATTGGCGATAAAGTTTAGCGTTTCCTTATTTTCTTCCGTGACCACATTGGGAAGTTGCATGGTGTCACCGACAATGATTGCATTTTTAGCACATGACAAGGCTAAAGCTCCGGTTTCAACGGAAACCTGTGACGCTTCATCCATAATGATATAATCATATACGGCATCTCGTTGCAGACTGCTTAATGATGAAAAGGTAGTACTTAATATAATAGGGTATTCTTTTTGTACCTCTCGCCAATTATTTTTTAGATCAGGGAGCGTAAAGATGGGCTTGTCATGATTATTGCCATAGGTATGAAATAACTGATTCTTTAGAAATTTCATTGATGTATCGGCCATTTGTCTAGCCATTTCTGCTGCATCTTTGTTGGCAAGCTCCTTTTCTAATGTGTCTATTTCGACTTCCAGCTCTGCATACTTTGTTTGGTAGAATAAGATTTGGAAGTCGGCGATAATCAAACTCATCTCCCGTTTATAGAAACCTTTATCGGGGATTTTACAAATCGTTTTGCTCCTGAATTTAAAGAAGAACCATTTCAACCGTTGAATAAAAGCTGCTATTCCCCGAAGACTTGATGATTGTTCTTTTTCTGCAAATTGTTGACATTCATTCCATAAATTCAGAAGGTCTGCCGAGCTGGAATTTTTCCGTTGTTGGAGAGTAAATTCTTTTGTTCCGAACTCTTGCAGATAATGTTGCCACTCTATTTTTAAAGCTTGTATTTCCTGTCTTGCCATGGCAAGGCATTCCTGTTTGGAAAATATGCTTTTTAGTTCTTCTGTCTGATGATGTATCTGATTGAGAAATTGAGGTTGGTCGGCATCCGTATCATGCCATGACTCAAAGTGCTCCGGATATTGTTTTTCCTCTTCTTGAGTTTCGATGAATTTCTCTTTGTTAGCTGTGCTGCCAAGCAATGCAACAATGAATCCCATATCGTATTTGGATAACTTCTCAAGTACATTGACAATGGCGGAGTTATTATTAGATACTACCTGAACAGTCTTACCACGCACAAGGATATTGGCAATGATGTTCAGAATCGTTTGTGTCTTTCCGGTTCCCGGAGGTCCTTGCACAACGCTGATTTGATTCTCAAAAGCTGCCTGGACTGCTTTTTGCTGGCTTGCATTACAACCGAAAGGAAAAATCAAGGTTGAGGCAGTCTGGGTCTGCATTTTATATTTTTGAGGATTCAGATATACAGCAATAGCTCTGTTGTTTGCGATGAAATGAATCTTTTCATATTGTTTTGCCAATAGCTTCGTTCCGTCATCAGCTTTCAATTCGTTCGCATCGGCAACTTTCTTCAAATATTCGAATATACTTTTCGAACGACTCTCTCCCAAGCATGATTCGATAATTTCTAAGTCCTTTTCTCTGTAATCATACTCTTTACCATTCTGAAAACAAATGTGCCAATAGCTGTGTGATCCGGCCTTAAAAATAGATAAGGCTTTGATGTTTGATAAAGTTCTCCCTTTACTGATTATTTGATAATTATTGGGGGCCGGTTTGTCCGGATCAGTCAGCCAAAGGACATTTTCTTCTTTGTAAGTATACGCACTAGGAACATTTCGGAATACTATCTTATAGTTGCCATTATGATTTTGGCAGCTTTCTATTTCGGGAGTCTTGATTTGACCTTTTATAATAACCAGATTTTCGGAAGTATCTATCATAGGCTTGTGTGTAAATATAATAGGTTGTGCTGTTGTTTTTATTTATTATTTGGGATATAAAAGTAAGAATATTTTCCAGAATATCAAAACTGAAGTAGAAAAAATAGTGAATGACTTTATTCAGCTTTATATTGTTATAAATATAGAGTGAGATTCGGTTTGGGAGTATTGAACGTGATAAAAGAGATTTGTTTTGCCAATGAAATCATTATCTTTGCAAGGTATATATTAATGAACAAGGAGTATATTATGCTTGCATACACATATATTGAACACGGAAAGTTTGAGTTACAGGAGAAAGCGAGACCGGAAATAAAGGATTCACGGGATGCAATCGTGCGTGTAACACTTGGTAGCATCTGCACCAGTGATCTTCATATTAAACATGGCAGTGTGCCGCGTGCTGTGCCCGGAATAACTGTCGGGCATGAGATGGTAGGTGTGGTAGAACAAGTAGGGGCTGATGTCACTTCGGTGAAGCCTGGTGACAGGGTGATTGTGAATGTCGAAACTTTCTGCGGTGAGTGTTTTTTCTGTAAGCATGGATATGTGAATAACTGTACTGATCCTAATGGCGGTTGGGCTTTAGGTTGCCGAATTGATGGTGGTCAGGCGGAATATGTCAGAGTTCCTTATGCAGATCAAGGTTTGAACCGTATTCCTGATACTGTGAGTGATGAACAAGCCTTGTTTGTCGGTGATGTACTTGCAACAGGTTTTTGGGCAGCACGTATCTCGGAAATTATCGAGGAAGATACTGTTCTGATTATCGGTGCCGGACCTACCGGAGTTTGTACTTTGCTATGTGCAATGTTGAAGCACCCTAAGCGTATCATTGTCTGCGAAAAGTCTCCTGAAAGAATTCGGTTTGTCCGCGAGCATTATCCTGATGTGTTAGTAACGGAGCCTGAAAATTGCAAGGATTTTGTGATTCAAAACAGTGACCATGGTGGCGCAGATGTTGTTTTGGAAGTAGCGGGGAGTGATGATTCTTTCCATTTGGCGTGGGATTGTGCTCGTCCTAATGCTGTTGTCACCATAGTAGCCCTCTATGACCAGCCGCAACTTCTTCCTTTACCTGATATGTATGGCAAGAACCTGATTTTTAAAACAGGGGGAGTGGATGGTTGTGATTGTGTCGAGATTCTCAAACTGATTGAGGAAGGGAAAATTGATACTACTCCTCTTATTACGCATCGATTTCCGTTGAATGAGATTGAGGAGGCTTACCGTGTCTTTGAAAACAAGTTGGATGGGGTTATTAAAGTAGCTATATCAGGAAATAAATGAAAATTAAATAGAAGTCACATATGAAGAATATACTGATAGTGAGCAATAGTGATACGTGTCGCAGTCGTATGGCGCAGGAGATTTTAAACTCGTTCGGTAGAGGTATGAAGATTAGTACTGCTGGTGTTTTGGTTGGAAATTCTGTCCCGGATGTTGTTTGCCTGGTGATGGAACAGAATGGATATGACTTTTCACGTAGAAAGCCTTGTGATGTTGCTACGTATACCCAGCAGACATGGGATTATGTTATTACTCTTTGTCCGGAAGCGGAGGAAGTGCAAAAGGGAATGCAGGGGGTAGTGAGAAAATATGTTTCTTTTAATTTTGCAGATCCTTTTCGGGGAGGTATTCATGCCGATGATGAACAGGAAGAACGGGTGGTGGCACTATATGACGCTATGCATAAAGAATTGTATGAGTTTTTTCGGAGTGAATTAATGGAGAAACTCTTGCCTCGCTGTTCTTGTGGGGCGAATACATATTGTAGGTGCGAGTAGGAATATATATGTGTGTCGTCCGGTGATGATGGTAGAGTTGATTAATCTTTAACACGAAGTTGCCAGAAAGCGATAGCGGATGCGGCAGCTACATTGAGTGAATCTACTCCGTTTGCCATAGGGATGCGAACCACATAGTCCGCCTCGGTAATTGTTTCGTTTCGAAGACCGTCACCCTCGGTTCCCATCACAATGGCTAACTTGGGTTCGGTCGCTAAGACGGGACTACCAATAGAGATTGATTTTTCTGTAAGTGCCATAGCGACTGTGCGGAATCCCAGTTTATGCAATTCATTGGGAGAACCATCCAACCAAGCCCATGGTATCAGGAAAACAGATCCCATTGAAACTCTGACTGCACGTCGGTTCAACGGGTCGCAAGAATTGCGTGTCAGTAATATGGCATCTATCCCAAGAGCGGCTGCAGAACGGAAAATAGCTCCAATGTTGGTAGTGTCTACCACACCTTCAATGACTGCGATACGCCGTGCGCCTCTACATATTTCTTCTACACTTTTCGATGTCGGGCGGTGCATGGCACAGAGGACGCCGCGTGTGAGTATATATCCGGTCAATCTGGCAAGCAGTTCTCTTGCACCCGTATAGACAGGTATATCACCACAACGTTCAATGATGTCAGCAGCATCACCAGTGATATGCTTCTGCTCGCATAAAAGAGCTAAAGGTTCATAACCGGCATTTAGAGCTACATTAATAACTTTCGGACTTTCTGCAATAAACAGTCCCTTATCAGACTCGATACGATTACGTAGTTGAGCTTCAGTGAGAGTACTGAATATTTCTATTCTGGGATCAGTTAAGGAATGTATTTCTATAATGGGCATAGGATTTCTTACAACTATCTACTTTATTATATCAAATTATACCAATGATTGCATCTGCTTTTTATTTGCCGATGCAAAAATGTTGAAAGATATTCTGAAGCACCATATCATTCGTAACCTCACCCGCTATGTCCGAAATGAAGAAGATACACTCTCGTATGTCTTGCGAAAGAAAATCCCCGGAAATCTGCGAATCAAGTCCGTTTTGTACTCTATGAATAGCTTCCAAAGCTTTATTTAAAGCTTCGTAATGCCTTACATTTGTCACAATAATATCATTTTGTGTCACTGTAGGCAAGTGTGCGGCATCAATAAGCATTTTTTGCAGTTCACTTGTGTTCTCTCGTTGTTTGGCCGAGATGAAAATAGATTCCGTAGATTCTTTGGGGAAGTCTTTTAATAAAGATAATAAATTCTCTTTCTGTTTGTCTTCGATCAAATCCGCCTTATTAAATACAACAATCAAATGTTTTCCTTCACAACGCGGAATAATCTTCTCTGATAACTGTTCGATTTGAGAGGCAGCATTCACGGCATCTACCATCCAAAGGACAATCTCTGCCTGATCTAACTTTTGGAAAGTACGTTCGATACCGAGACTTTCGATCGTATCATTGGTTTCCCGGATTCCGGCAGTATCAATGAATCGAAAAGTGATTCCTCCGATGTTGATAGTATCTTCGATCACATCACGCGTTGTCCCGTGGACATCACTGACAATCGCTTTGTCCTCATTCAATAATACATTCAGTAAAGTCGATTTTCCGGCATTCGTTTCACCGATAATAGCTACAGGGACCCCGTTCTTAATAGCATTACCAACACTAAAAGAATGAGCCAACCGCGAAATGACCTGTTCGATTTCATCTGCTAGCTTCCTTAATGCTGAACGATCGGCAAATTCAACATCCTCTTCGCTGAAGTCCAGTTCCAGTTCAATCATAGAGGTGAAATTCAGCAATTTGTTACGTAACTCCGTCAATTCTCTGCTGAAACCACCTCGCATCTGGCTCATAGCCAAACGATGAGTGGCAGCAGATGAAGAAGCGATCAAGTCCGCCACAGCCTCTGCCTGACTTAAATCCATCTTTCCGTTGAGGAAAGCACGTTGCGTATACTCTCCCGGTTGGGCCATGCGGCAACCGTTCTTAATAAGCAACTGCATCACCTGTTGAAGAATATAAGAAGAACCATGGCACGTGATTTCCGTACTATCTTCTCCTGTGTATGAATGAGGAGCACGGAAAAGACTGACGAGCACTTCGTCAATAATCTCGTCCCCGTCATAAATACGTCCGAATGTCAAAGTATATGGTTTTTGTTCACTCAATAATTTGCCAGTCTTGGCGGGCTTGAATATGCTGCCGGTGATAGAAATAGCTTCCGGACCGGAAACGCGGATGCTTCCGATAGCACCGCCCTGGGCGGTAGCGATAGCGCAGATCGTATCTTGATTCATTGTTTTTTCTTTTTGGATGAGCAAAGATAATTGTTTCTAAGTAAAAAATAGAAAATTGAGCACAACTTGTGCTTTATTTGTTTATATTTGCTGCCGTGCAGTGGTACACCAAACAAAATAAAACAATAATGCTTATGGAACCAGCGATCAATTTATATTCTCCAAATGAGAAAAGCGAGCTCATACGGGAAAACTATCAGGAAATACTTTCTGTGCTTGCAGCTCATCAAATAGCTTTATGGGAGTATGATATCATTACGGGCAAATGCTCTTTTTCAGAATTGGGGCAGGAGGCTATCAATAGTTTCATCCGTGAAAGCCCGGATTTGATACTGATGGATATTCGTATGCCGGTGATGGACGGTATTCAGGCTACTGAAAAGATCCGTACGATTTCTTTGACCGTGCCTATTATTGCAGTGACTGCGTATGCTTTCTATACCGAACAGCAACAGGCTATTCAAGCCGGATGTAACGCCGTTATTTCAAAACCCTATTCTTTGGAGAGGCTAAGAGAGACGATAGAATCTTACATCGGATAATTAATTTTCTAAAAGAGAACCAACATTCTGAATATTGTAGTGTTACTATTATAATAGTAGTAACATTATAATAGATTTGAATATGGAGAAAGTGAAAAAGATAGTCCTTATCGGAGCAAGTGGCTTTGTTGGTTCTGCTCTTCTGAACGAGGCTTTGAATCGTGGTTTCGAAGTTACAGCAGTAGTTCGTCATCCGGAAAAGATAAAGATAGAGAATGAAAATCTGAAAGTGGTGAAAGCCGATGTAGCCGTGCTTGATGAAGTGGCCGACGTTTGTAAAGGTGCGGATGCCGTTGTTAGTGCGTTCAATCCGGGATGGAATAATCCTGATATATACGATGAAACCATTAAAGTTTATCTGACTATAATTGATGGAGTGAAGAAGGCTGGCGTCAATCGTTTTCTGATGGTTGGTGGTGCCGGTTCTTTATTTATCGCTCCGGGCTTGCGTTTGATGGATTCCGGCGAAGTGCCCGAAAATATATTGCCGGGAGTGAAAGCCTTAGGAGAGTTTTATCTGAACTTCTTGAAGAAAGAGAAAGAAATAGACTGGGTGTTCTTCTCTCCGGCAGCAGATATGCGTCCGGGAGTGCGTACAGGACGTTATCGGTTGGGAAAAGATGATATGATTGTAGACATCGTAGGAAACAGCCATATCTCTGTCGAAGATTACGCTGCCGCAATGATTGATGAATTGGAATATCCGAAACATCATCAGGAGAGATTTACGATTGGTTATTGATAAAAAATCAGATTAAAAATAATTGTGTGATAAAGTGACGCTATCCTTCTCGGATAATGTCACTATAATCGTATTATAGCGTTACTATCACGGCGTCATAGTGATACTATGTTGAAGATAGGCTAAATGATAAAAATGGACTGTCTAACAAGTCCCTTATTAAGAATTTCCCCCACGCTATAACTATTTGTAGCGTGGGGGAATTTCAATATTTAGAACTCGTTAGGCAGCTCTATAATTCTATTCTAACGATTACAATTTTATTCTTTCAGAAGAGTGTACCTCTATATTCTGTCAAGTACAGTTTTAATCAGTGTATCAATTGTATTTTTATATCCTGTATTGGCCTCTTTAATAAGTCGGTTGGCTATCACCATGCAGACGGTCATAGCCTTGTGCCCCATCAACCGGCTAAGTCCTGCCAAAGCCGAACTTTCCATTTCGAAGTTGGTAATCTTATAGCCTTTATATTCGAAAGATTCAATCTTATCATTCTGTTTCGGGTCTGCCAATGGAACACGAAGCTCACGTCCCTGCGGACCAAAGAAACCTCCGGCAGCGATTGTTACTCCACGTACCATGTCCTCTTTGGCAATCCGGTCAATCAGTTCTTCGCTGGCATCAATGACATAAGGAGCAGGCGCGCACATATTTCCCGACCAACCCATGTGATTGAGGAACGCACGCTCAAAAGGTAAGTCGCATACAGCATTTCGTCCGGCATAGAAATTCAGCAATCCGTCAAAGCCGATAGACTTCTGCGAACACACAAATGTTCCGACAGGAGTGTTGGGCTGTAAGCCGCCACATGTACCGATGCGTACTAATTCCAGCTGGCGGAACTGATCCTTTTCTTCGCGGGTATTAAAATCTATATTGGCGAGTGCATCCAGTTCATTCATTACGATGTCGATATTATCGCAGCCGATTCCTGTAGAAACCACTGTAATCCGTTTACCTTTATAAGTACCTGTGATGGTTTTGAATTCGCGGTTTTCCACTTCACATTCTTTGTTTTCGAAATGAGAAGCTACGAGTGCTACACGTCCGGGGTCACCTACCAGAATTACTTTGTCTGCCAACCATTCGGGCTTTACGTGAAGATGGAATACTGAACCGTCTTCATTGATAATCAATTCAGAGGATGGAAAGTACTTTTTCATGTTATTGAAGGGTTTTAGTTTTATAATAGGATTTGTATCTATAAATAGAAACGCCGGAACCAGATTTAAGTTCAGAAGAAGCCACTATCTTTTTCCTTTAGAAAAGGGGAGTGCGTCTTATAACTGAAATGAAATCGGATTCCGGCGTTTGTGAACGATTATTTGCTCAATGGCTGATTGCCTGCATTGCCCGTTGCCGGCTTGGCGATATTCTCGCGCATGGAGGTATCAGCTTCAATATTCTTCATGCGATAATAATCCATGATGCCTAAGTTGCCGCTGCGGAAAGCTTCAGCCATCGCTTTAGGAACTTCAGCTTCTGCTTCGATCACTTTGGCACGGGCTTCCTGTGCTTTTGCTTTCATTTCCTGTTCGGAAGCAACTGCCATGGCACGACGCTCTTCGGCTTTTGCCTGTGCGATGTTCTTATCTGCGTTAGCCTGGTCAATTTGCAGAGCCGCACCGATATTTTTACCTATATCGATGTCCGCAATATCAATAGATAAGATCTCGAAAGCCGTTCCTGCGTCCAAACCTTTACGAAGTACAAGTTTAGAGATCGAATCCGGATTCTCAAGGACCGATTTATGGTTTTCAGAAGAACCGATAGATGAAACGATACCTTCGCCTACACGGGCAAGGATCGTATCTTCACCTGCACCACCGACCAACTGACGAATGTTGGCACGTACCGTAACACGTGCTTTGGCTATCAGCTGAATACCGTCTTTTGCAACAGCCGTAACAGGAGGCGTGTCGATCACTTTCGGGTTTACAGACATCTGTACAGCTTCGAATACGTCACGTCCTGCAAGGTCGATAGCGGTAGCCATCTGGAAAGGTAATTCGATATTCGCTTTCGATGCGGATACCAAGGCGTGAACCACCTTTTCTACATGTCCGCCAGCCAGATAATGGGCTTCCAGTTCATCACGGGTAATGTTTTTCAGACCGGCTTTGTGAGCCTCGATCATTCCCGGCACGATGATGTACGGCGGAACGTTACGTATACGCATTAAAAATAGTTGTATCAGCGAGATGTTAACTCCCGACACTTTTGCCGACAACCAGAGGAAGAACGGCACGTAATGGAAAAATATTATCAAGAAGATAATACCTCCAGCTATCAGAAAGATAGGCAAGTAGAAAGATGATTCCATTGATGTTATTATTAAGTGAATATTATTCTTTGTGTTTTTCAACCATGATTGTACCGTCGGTGATACGGCTTACAATAATCGGAGTCTTTTCATTGAGGAATCCGTCTATTGACTTTACTTCCACAATTTTTTCGTTTATCTCGGCATAACCGATTTGTGCCAGACGTGTGGTGCTGATTCCTGTATCACCCACTTTAACGCTGTCTTCTGCGCTACGGTCTACTTTCGAATCAATATCCTTTTTCAATGCCAGTTTGTCCAGCATCTTCGATCGCATAAACCAGATCAGTGATCCGATGCAGGCAATCGCCGATATGCCAAGAGTGATAAATCCTCCTGCCATACCTAAATTGGCAAATGCATAGTAGTTGGCATAAAGAATACAAACCAATGCAGAAATTCCGGCCAGGCTAATGCCCGGGATGACGAACAGTTCTACCAGAAACAGTATGACTGCGGCAATAATGAGAACGGCGATAATGAGTATATCCATAGTTCAGAGTTATTAATTTATTTTGTTTTTTCTGCATTACGTACATTCACTTCAAGAGTATCCAGTTCTTCGGACATTTGCAATACCCGCTTTTCGAGGTCGAGGATGGCAGGAGCCATTTTCTCTTTACCCTGTTGGTTGGCACCGGCATATTGTTGACGCAGGCTATTCAGCTTTTCTTCTTGCTGATAATAGTCTTTCTCCATCTGCTGGTAACGCTGGAAAAGTGACTTTGCTTTTGCGGATTTAAAGTCGCTCATCAGATAGTAAGTCGTATGATCGTCAATGACAAATTCAAAGTCCATCGCACGACGTTCTTTTGGCTTATGACTGATGGCAGCTTCCAGACGTTGCAATGCTTCGGTTACAGCTTGTTTGTCTTTCCAGGTTTCTTTCAGTGAATGAATCTGTGCCAGGCGAATAATCTGTTGCTGTTCCATTGCCTCATAATTATAAGTCTGCTTGGAAGTATTAGGAATGAATACATAAATGCATACCTTTCCTTCGGGTTGGAAACGGTCGGAAGCAAACCATCCGAGGTTGTTGTATTCATCAATGACGTACATATAATCATTGTACGGCGAATTGAACGGCATACCTACGTTGTCCGGAACAAGATAAGTGTCGGTATTCGTGTTGTAACGGGTGACAAAGATGTCGTAGCCACCCAGTCCTTCACCATCGCTGGCATAGTAAACGGTGACCCCGTCCGATAGAACGAACGGATAATTTGCGTTTCCGGAAGCGTTGATGCTACCCGGTAACGGGCGTCCGTCACTCCATTCATTCAGCAATTTGTTTTTTGAGAAGATGTCAAGATTACCGTTCTCGCCCTTTTCGCTATAATAGATTTTATTTCCAATTTCTGTTTCATAGACAGTTCCCGGATGATCTCCTTCTGTCTTGAAAAAATCATTGAAGGTAAACAATTTACCCGATTCTTCACTAATCTTGTATGCATGGAGGAAAGTCGCTTTGTCTACAACGAAGCTGTCAATGATACATACATCTTCCACTCCCTTCAACATCCGGAGGTCAGCTTTGCTCTTTTCCAGAAGTTTCTCCGCTTCTTCCGTCGATTTCTTGCGTTTACTTAAATCTGCGATATATTCCTCAAAACAGTTTACAGCATCTTCGAAACGATACGTTTCATTATATGCTTGTCCCAGATAGAGTTGTCCACTGGTAACACGTTTCTTCACTGCTATCTCAAGAGGTTTCACGGCTTCTTCCGCTTCTCCGGTTTTCAGGCAACATACGCCATACCAATAGTTATAATTCCCGTTCGACGGTTGTGATTTAGCATACTTTTTGAAGACAGGCTTGGCTTTTTCATAATCACCCTTAGTGAATAAGGTGCGTGCCTGTTCCAGTGTTTGTGCAGATACTTCGCAAAGGAAGAGGCTGCAAATTAAAAATAGAATATATTTTCTTTTCATCGTTTTGAGCGTTTATGAGTGACGGGTAGATTGAAAACATTGCTGCTTTCGGGCACCGGTCCATTTATCAATTGTTCAAAAGTACAAATTTATTAGAAATAAACCCTTTTTCAGTGATTCTATTATGTTAATTCTTCTTTAAATCATTCTTTTCGCTTACTTTTGCAGCCGATTTTCAAAGATATGACACAATTTACGGAAGAAGAGAAAGCCATTCGCCGCATTGAACGGCGGTTTAGCAAAGGAGTGGTGCAATATGGATTGATAGAAGAAGGAGACAAAATCCTTATCGGACTGTCAGGAGGAAAAGATTCGTTGGCGCTTGTTGAACTGTTGGGTAAACGCGCACGTATCTATAAGCCTCGTTTTTCTGTCGTTGCCGTTCATGTAGTGATGAAGAATATTCCTTATCAGAGCGATACAGAATATTTGAAAGCGCACTGTGAAGCGTATGGAGTTCCCTTTGTACAGTATGAGACTGTCTTTGATCCTGCTACCGATACACGTAAATCTCCCTGCTTCCTCTGCTCATGGAACCGCCGGAAAGCCTTGTTCACTGTTGCCAAGGAGCACGGATGCAATAAAATCGCTCTTGGTCACCACATGGATGATATTCTGGAAACTTTATTGATGAATATCACTTATCAGGGAGCATTCAGTACAATGCCGCCCCGGTTGGTGATGAAGAAGTTTGATATGACAATTATCCGTCCGATGTGTCTGGTTCACGAAGCCGATTTGGTAGAATTGGCGGCTTTGCGCCATTATCAGAAACAAGTGAAGAATTGTCCTTATGAATCGCAGTCCAGCCGCAGTGATATGAAAGGTGTTTTGCGACAACTGGAAGCGATGAATCCAGAAGCTCGTTATAGCCTTTGGGGCAGTATGACTAATGTACAGGAAGAATTATTACCAGATAAAATAGATTAATTTGAATAGGTTATTATGAAAGGATTCTATACCATTTTGTTGCTGATCGTATCCAATGTCTTTATGACATTCGCTTGGTACGGACATTTAAAGATGAAACAGGAGTACAGCTGGTTCGCTGCTCTTCCGCTGATCGGTGTGATTGCGTTTAGCTGGGCAATCGCTTTTTTTGAATATTCCTGTCAGATACCGGCTAATCGCATCGGCTTTATAGGCAATGGAGGCCCGTTTTCGTTGATGCAACTGAAAGTCATCCAAGAGGTGATAACACTTGTTATTTTTACAGTGTTCACTACTATCTTCTTTAAAGGTGAAGCGTTACATTGGAATCATTTGGCGGCGTTCGTTTGTTTGATTGCGGCGGTGTATTTCGTGTTTATGAAATAAATTTTTAAGGAATATAAGATTATAGGATAAGTGCTATACTTTGTTAGACTTATCCTATTTTCGTATTACTTGATAGATTTAAAAACCTTATCAATGCATCGCTTCTTCTGTTCCATGTTTGGATGAACATAGAGATTTAATGTAGTAGTGATATCTGAATGTCCAAGTATTACACTTACAGTTTTGTAGTCGCAATTGCTTTCAATGCAACGTGTGGCGAAACTGTGGCGCGCAATGTGGAATATACACGGCAAAGCAAGCAACAGCGAACAGGTATAGATTAAACGTAAACCGTTAGGAATAAGCGATATTTCGGTATTTTGCGAAGTTGAAAAAATGCAAACGACAACGGAATATTGAGGTTGTTCAGTTACCAAACCGTTAGCCGGGCAGTTACCGAAACGGGAACAGGTAACGGAAAGCGATGAAAAGAAATCCCCACCGTTTTGTTTGCGTTAATACACAGTGTTTTGCGCATCAAGGGACGCTTATATGGCAAGTAAATTTGCACTTAAAAATATAAGCGTATGAAAGTAGAAAAATTCAAGGTGCTGCTCTACCTCAAAAAGAGCGGACTGGACAAGTCGGGCAAGGCTCCCATCATGGGACGCATTACCGTCAACCGCACGATGGCGCAGTTCGGATGCAAGCTGTCATGCCCTCCCGAACTGTGGAATCCCTGTGAAAGCCGTCTGAATGGCAAGAGCAAGGAGGCGGTGGAAACCAACACCAAGATTGAGAAACTGTTGTTGGCGGTAAACAACGCCTTTGACAACCTTGTGAGCCGTAAAATGGATTTCGATGCCACCGATGTGAAGAATCATTTTCAAGGAAGTATGGAAACGCAGATGACACTCATGCGAATGACTGATGTTGTCTGTGACGACCTCAAAGCCCGTATTGGTATTGACCGTGCGAAAACTTCTTACTCGACTTATCATTATATGCGTCTGACACTTGGTGAGTTCATTGGGCATCAGTACAAGGTCAAGGATTTAGCATTTGGGCAGCTTACGGAACAGTTCATCCATGACTATCAGGTTTTCGCTATGGAGAATAAGGGTTATGCAATAGATACTGTCCGACATCACCTTGCCATACTGAAAAAAATATGCCGTCTGGCTTATAAGGAAGGCTATGCAGACAAAATCCATTTCCAGCATTTCACCCTGCCCAAGCAGTCGGATAAAACCCCACGGGCATTGAGCCGTGAATCGTTCGAGAAAATCCGTGATGTGGAAATTGAACCGCATCGTAAATCTCACATACTGGCAAGGGATATGTTTCTCTTCGGGTGTTATACCGGGGTCTCGTATGCGGATGTGATATCCATTACCGATGAGAACTTGTACACGGACGATAACGGAGCGTTGTGGCTGAAATACCGCAGGAAGAAGAACGAACATCGGGCAAGCGTGAAGTTGCTTCCCGAAGCGATTGCACTGATTGAAAAGTATCACAGTGAGGACAGGGACACATTGTTCCCTTTACTACGCTGGCCTAATCTTAGAAGACACATGAAGGCGTTGGCGGCATTGGCTGGCATCAAGGATGATTTGTGCTATCATCAGGCGAGGCATAGTTTCGCCTCGCTGATAACGCTCGAAGCGGGTGTGCCGATTGAGACCATCAGCCGGATGCTGGGACATTCCGACATTTCCACCACTCAAGTATATGCCCGTGTCAGTCCGAAAAAACTCTTCGAGGATATGGACAAGTTCATAGAGGCGACACAAGATTTCAAACTAACCCTATAAATCCAACAACAATATGCGAAGCACATTTTCATTATTGCCATATATTAACCGCAGCAAGGTGAGGGCTGACGGTACGACCGCCGTACTCTGCCGTATAACCATTGACGGCAAGCAGACCGCCATAAGCACAGGTATCTATTGCCGCCCCGAAGACTGGAACGGCAGGAAGAATGAGATAAAGACCGTCAGGGAGAACAACCGCTTACGGGAATACCTGCGTCTGACTGAGGAAGCCTATACCGAGATACTTAAATCGCAAGGAGTGGTCAGTGCGGAAATGTTGAAGAACCATATTTCCCTGAATAATATCCATCCGACTACCTTATTGCAAATGGGTGAATGGGAACGGGAGCGGTTGAAGAAACATTCCGAGGAAATAGATTCCACTTCTTCCTACCGTCACTCCATGTATTATCAGAAATACCTGACGGACTTTATAGCGTCAATCGGGAAAAAGGAAATTCCTCTTGAAGAAGTGACGGAGGATTTTGGCAAGTCCTATAAAGCTTTCCTGAAGAAGTGCAAGAATTTCAGCTCTTCCCAAACCAACAAATGTATGTGCTGGCTTAATCGTTTATTGTATTTGGCAGTCGATAAGGAGATTATCCGTGTGAACCCCTGCGAGGACTTGGAGTATGAACCGAAGCCGGAGGCAAGGCACAGGTACATCAGCCGCGATGAGTTCAAAAAGATACTTTCCACCCCGATGTATGACAAGCGTATGGAACTGGCAAGACGGGCTTTCATCTTCTCGACCCTGACGGGACTGGCGTATGTGGACATCAAACTTCTTCATCCCCATCATATCGGGACGAATGCGGAGGGCAGACGGTATATCCGCATCAACCGCAAGAAGACAAAGGTGGAGGCTTTCATACCCTTACATCCCATAGCGGAACAGATATTGTCGTTGTACAACACAACCGATGATGAGAAGCCCGTGTTTCCTCTCCCAAGCCGTGATTCACTTTGGTTTGACATCCACGAGATGGGTGTTGCCATAGGCAAGGAGGAAAATCTGAGCTATCACCAAAGTCGGCACAGCTTCGGAACTTTCCTGATTTCAGCGGATATACCGATTGAGAGCATCGCCAAGATGATGGGACATTCCAACATCAGAACTACTCAGGGGTATGCACGGATAACCGATGATAAAATCTCCAAAGACATGGACAAACTGATGGAGCGAAGAAAGAAAATATCGGCTGGCGAAAAGAAAGAAAACAGTATATAATCATCATAAAATAAAGGGATTATGAGCAGAGAAATAATAACAATCAGTAAAATGGGAGCGGTCACCGTACCGACAGCCCCAGTGTGGATGACCCAGTTCGAGATAGCCGACCTGTTCGGGGTGTTCTCTTGCAATATCCGCAAGATGATACAGGCAATTTACAAGAACAAAGAGTTGAACGAAACTGATACGATGAAGTATATCAAGCAAACTGACGGCATCAGTTATGATGTGTATAATTTTGAAATGATTATAGCCATCGCTTTCAGAATATGTAGCAAAGAGACCCTTTTGTTCAGGCGGTTCGTAATAAATGAAATCTGCACCACCAAGAAAGGAATCCCGGTTACATTGTTTGTTTCCTATGGTAAGAATGGCAACCTATGGTATAGTCGAGGTTCTTCCCGTCAGCCACCTGTTCCCGATGCACGGATGCAAAGGTAGCGTGTGGCTCTGACAGCATTGGCAAGGTCGGGCGGCATAGCCGTTTCGGGCAGAATCTTCCTCAACGGGGTTGAGCGTATTCAGCCCGAAAACCTTGCCCCTGCCAACCACACGCATTTTGGGCATCCGGCAACGGAAACAAGCGACTGACGGGAAATCAGAAGAAAGAGAAGGAACGGCTTACAGACGAAGCTAAACATTGATGCTTCATCCGTAAGCCGTTCCTTTTTTATTGTACCATTGCTGTCGCAAACATAGGGCAGACGGCAAACTGCGCTCTTTCAAGAAAATCAGATAGCCGTCTGTCGGTAGGCGGTACGGTAGCTGTCAGTCAGCATCCTTTCGATGTCGGACTCTCGGTAGAGGATTTTGCCGCCCAACTGAATGTAGGCTATCCGCCCTTCGTTGCGGTAATCCTGAAGTGTTCGGCGGCTCACTTTCAACCGTGCCGACACCTCCTTGTCCGTGAAGAAACGCTCCCCGTTCAGTGTCGGGCGGTAGCTGGCAGTCAGATGCTCTACGTTGTCCAGCAGACGGTCAAGACTGCCCATGAAGTGGATTATCCACTCGTTGTCTTTGTTAATCAGTTCGTTCATATTACTCTGGATTTAGTGGAATTATTGTCATTACTCTATTCGGTTATCAGATTGTCCTGCCTTTGAACTTTGCTTCCTTCCGTCTGTCCTCCACGATGGAGACGATACGTTGCACATCTTCGGGACGGTAATAGGTCTTGTGGTTGATTTGGCTGTATGCCAAAGTCCCATTGTCCCGAAGCGTCTGCAAGGTTCGTGGGCTGATATTGAGCATCCGGCATACGTCCTGATTATCCATCCACTCGCTCATTTTCTTTTCGCCGTGCCGATGGCAGATGGCATCCATACGGCAGACGAAGCGGTCGAACTTGGCGACCAGCTCCTCAAAGGTCTTTCTTTCGATTGATACGATTTCCATATTGTCTTTTTTTAGTTGTTACTGTTTCTTATGCCGCAAAGGAATGTATAATCCGTTACTTGACAATGGGTTTCCCGGAAGTGGTAGCATGTTGCGCTGATACGGTAGTCATTGTCCGTGATACCGACTTTTCCTTTGGCGGCTATCATTCCTTCTCCCGCAAAGAAATACATAATCCGGCATCCGGCAATGGATTCAATTTGGTCTGGCAGCAAGTGGCACAGGGTGGTAGAGGTTGGCACAGGCATGGTTCACCGATTGCCCAATCCGCCCAGTCCTTAGCCCTTAATTCCTATATTTAATAAGGACACCACAGCCCAAATAAGAGCTTAATTCAAAATCACCCGTAACTAAACCTTTTTCCCTTTCGGTTATATACATCCGGCAAAACGGTGAAGTCTGCACCGTTATTTCTATCACCATAAAGCAAAACCATACAAAATTGCCTAAGAGAACCCAAGTGCTTGACAGACTGCACTGAAGCATCTTACTTTGCTCCCGATAATCGGTCGAGGTGCTTACCAAGACCACAGTTAATAACTTAATCAATTTGTTTTTTACAATGAAGAGAGAACCAAGCATTACAGAGCAGCAGGCTCGTGAAATCGTGGAAAAGATGGGACGCAGGGAATCCTACACTCCCAAGTCGATGAATGACATCTACAGGCGTATCGGCCTGGAGCCGGATGAGCCGGAACAGCCCGGCAAGACCGTCACGGAAGAAACGGAGACCGCTATGGCGGATGAACCGTCAAGTGAGGCGGTCGGGGAAACAGCAATGCCGCAGAAGCGTGTCAGCAGCAAGCAGCGCAGGCTGTCGCTGGAGGAGTACCGCGCCACCTATCTCCAAGTCCCCAAGATTATCAACCGCAAGCCCGTGTTTGTCAGCGAGACGGTGCGTGACGAACTGGACAGGGTTGTCCGCTTCCTCGGAGGAAAGGGTATGAGCGCATCGGGGCTGATTGAAAACCTCGTCCGCCTGCACCTCGACACCTATCGGAACGACATCGAGCAGTGGCGCAAGCTCTGACGGGATTACAGAAAGTCGGTTAGGCTGGTGAATACACTTCATCGGCTTAACCGATACCCAAGATGAGTGATTACACTCGGAAAACAATCCGACAAGCGGAGGATTGTTATGTCTTCAAAGACATAGCAAGATATATTTTCAGTTACCCGAATAATTCTAAGTAACTGAAAACACCTTCACCGCCGTGGGCAGAATTATCCTCCGCAGTCGGATAATTTCGGGGTTCATTAATCAAAGATTAAACAATGGACAAGCCATAAAATTGAAAAAATAAGAAGTATGAAAAAGAAGAGCAAGTACGGGAGAAATCCCAAGTTGAACCCGAAGACGCACTGCGTGATGGTGCGCTTCGATGATGTGGAATGGAACAGATTCCTGACGATGTACGAGGAATCTAACGTGTACGCGAAAGCCGTCTTTCTCAAGGCGCACTTCTTCGGACAGAAGTTCAAGGTGCTGAAAGTGGACAAGACGCTGGTGGACTACTACACCAAGCTGTCGGATTTCCATGCCCAGTTCCGTGGCATAGGCACGAACTACAATCAGGTCGTCAAGGAGCTGCGCATCCACTTCTCGGAGAAGAAGGCGATGGCGTTGCTCTACAAGCTGGAGGAGTGCACCATCGACCTTGTGAAGCTGAGCCGGGAGATAATGGAGCTTTCAAGAGAAATGGAGGCTAAGTGGCAACAAAGACGGGATGATTCTATGGTATAGCTGGATGTCCCTTTGGTTCGCAGTTCGGCAAGTGAACGAAGTCCGACGGGTAACTTCATTGCCGACCATGTCATTGTCGGACATCTGTTAAGAATAAGAACTAACTGAAAGGGATGAAAATATAGTAGAATCAAGTATCTGGCTTTCTAACTGATAAATAGAAATCTAGATACTTGATTTACAAACTAAATATATTTGATACTCTTTTTGCAAGAATAGTCTACCTGTCAATCCATTCTTTAAGCCTCTGCGCCTTTTCCTTGCTCACTTGTATTTCCGTCTTCGGATAACCTTTCAAACGGACAATCAACTTTCCTCCAAAATAATTACCGAGGAACAAAACGTGCTCTACATTGATGATATATTGGCGGTTTGCCCGGAAGAAATAGTCCGGGTTCAGTTGGTGTTCAAGTTCATCCATTGACACATTGACCACTTCGGAAGTGCCATTGTTGAGACGAAGATGTACAATCTTGTTTTCTGTTTCGATATGGTTGATGTCCGAAACTCGCACGGTCTTATATCCGTCACGATAAGGAAGCAGGAAACGCTCCCTATAACGGAACTTGCTCTTCTGTAAGGCGTCAAAAAGCTGTTGCAAGTTTTCGTCGGTATAATTCTTTCCGGCTTTGACTGCCTTGTCAATGGCCGCTTCAAGTTCATCCGGATCCAGCGGTTTCAGAAGATAGTCAAAACTGTTGAACTTGAATGCCTGTACTGCATATTCATCGTATGCGGTGGTAAATATGATGGGAACGGTTGCCTGGGCATGTTTAAGAGCCTCGAAACTCAAACCGTCAGTTAGCCGGATATCAGCAAGGATGAGGTCTGTGGTTTTGCCAGATTGAAAGAATTCGACTGTTTCTTTGATGCTGGCAAGCGGACCTTCAACAATAAATGTTCTGTCAATATCGTTCAGCAGCCTTATGAGGCGTTTGGCATTGCGCTGTTCGTCTTCAAGAATCAGTATTTTCATAAGGGTTGATGTTTTTTATGATGGGCAGACTTACCGAATAGAAGTTTTCGGCATTCTCTATCTTGACCTTTTTATCACAAAGTAAAGCATATCGTTCTATGATATTTTTAAGTCCTAAACCGGTTGATTCGATTGGGGACATCAAAGGTCGTTTCAGGTTGCAGACGGTTATGTAATCATCGGACAACTTTATGTTGATAACCAACGGATGTTCAGATGAAAAGCTGTTGTGTTTTATTGCGTTTTCTACAAGAAGCTGCAATACAGCCGGAGGAAGAAAACCTTTGCATTGTCTGACGCCCGGACTTACTTTTGCAATGACCCCTTCGTTGTGGCGTACTTTCATCAAATACAAGTATGAATCAAGAAACTTGATTTCGTCGGCAACGGGTATCAGATTGCGGTCCAGATTGGTGATGATGTATCGGTACACTTTCGATAGGTTACTCAGGAATTTTCCGGCAAGCTCGGTATCTTCCTCAATCAGTTCCAGCAGGTTGTTGAAGTTGTTGAACATGAAGTGCGGGTTGATTTGCAGTTTCAGCGAGTTGAGTTGCGACTGCAAGGCGATCTCTTTTTCCTTCATCAGCGCCATTTCGAGTGCTTGTTTCTCGTCGCGCACCTTGATGTAAGACTGAAGGTAGAAGGAGTTGGCATAGACGCTTGACAGGAAGGTAGATATCATGGCAAAGGTGTATGCGCCTTTCATGTTGAGGAGTTCGTCGAGAAGCCCGTTGTCGGTTTCGTCCCATAGGAAATTGAACAAGGTTATCATACCGAACGCAACGATATTGTTCAGTGCCATTAGGCAGGATGCATAGACCATTCCCCACACGTAGGATGTCCTGAACGGCAATACCCTGAAGACCAGAAAACAGAATCCTAAGGATATGTAGGTAAAAAGCATACACAGCAGAAAATCGACCATGTAATCAGCGATTGTCATTCCCGGCAATTGGTCGATGGTCTTGTCATCGAGTATAAACCACATGACAAGGTAGAATACATAGGAGACGGCAGATAGCAACAGGCCGTTCTTCCAACTCATTATTTTCATTTTCACTTGGGTCATATCGGGTGCAAAGTTACTCTTGATTCGGCAAAGATAAGGCTTTACTCCTTTGGTTGATAGGATAAACAGGCTGAAACGGATAAAATTACTATCGAAACGATAATAACTATTGGTGAAATACACATTGTATTTGTTAAAACCGATCTGCACTTGAAAGATTATCCTTTTTTCGGTCTTAACTGTCAGTTTGGATAGTTCGGACTTTAATTTATCCGCTTCGATACTCTTTGAATTGCAAGAACTTTTATAGGGGTATAATTTTGCATCTCAAAAAAAAGTGTATGAAAATTGAAACAGAACGTCTTGTAATCAGAGACTTTCAAAAGAGAGACGTTGTTGGACTTTTGGAATATCTTTCAAATCCTCGTGTGAATTGCTTTGCCGCCGACCGCCTTTGTTCTGAAGAGGCGGCATTCGTATATATGCAGTATTCCCAAAAAGATATGCAACGCTATGCAGTGAGTTTGAAAAAGGAGGACTTTATAATCGGTGATGTTTTCGTTTTGCGTGAAAATGAAGATACTTACAATGTGGGCTGGCATTTCAACAAACGTTTTGAGGGCAAAGGATTAGCTCGTGAAGCGGTTATCGGATTGTTGGATTATCTTTTTCGGGAGGCGGGTGCACGGCGTATCTATGGATTTGTGGAAGATGACAATATTCGCTCCAAACGCTTATGCGAACGCCTTGGTATGCGCCGCGAAGGATGCTTCAAGGAATTTGTGACATTTATAAACAATCCTAACGGCACCCCGAAATATGAAGATACCCGTGTTTATTCCATTCTAAAAAAAGAATGGAATTCAATCAGTGCTAAATCAATTACGAATAATTAAGAACAAGAAAAGAATATGAACAAGCGATTCATTATCATTAATTTCGCCGCATTTGCCGTCATGCTGTTTCTGTCGACTGGATGCAAGCAGGACGGTAAGCAGGATGCGGTACCGAGTTATCGGGTCATAACAGTATCGTCCATGCCGGTGGAAATATCCGAATCTTATTCCGCCACTATCCGCGGGCGACAAGATGTGGATATCATGCCGCAAATATCCGGCCGCATCACGCGTCTATGCGTGAAGGAGGGCACACGGGTGACGACAGGGCAAGTACTGGCAGTGATAGACCAAACACCCTATCTGGCAGCCTTACGCACAGCTTTGGCTAATGTCAGCGCAGCACGGGCAAAAGCGGAAACGGCACGAATCGAACTGCAAGGTAAGCAAGCCTTGTTTGATGAGAAGGTAATATCCGAATACGACCTTTCTCTTGCCCGAAACCAACTAGCTGTGGCACTTGCCGAACTCCAACAGGCCGAGGCGCAGGAAGCGGATGCACGAAACAACCTCTCTTATACTGAAATCAAAAGTCCGAGTAACGGCGTGGTAGGCACATTGCCCTACCGCATCGGTGCGCTTGTCAGTCCCAACATGGAGCAGCCTTTCACGGTCGTGTCCGACAATGCGGAGATGTATGCCTACTTCTCCGTGTCGGAAAACATGCTGCGACACCTATCCACTCGCTACGGCTCGATTGACAGCCTGATAGCCAAGATGCCGGAAGTGAGCCTGCAACTCAACGACGGTAGTCTGTACAAAGCGAAGGGACGCATCGAGACCGTAAGCGGTGTGGTGGACCCTGCGACCGGAGCGGTGCAGATCAAAGCCCTGTTCCCCAATCCCGAACGCGAACTGCTGAGCGGCAGCATCGGCAACATCGTCCTTCGGAACCCCCAAACGGATGCCATCACCATTCCCATGACCGCCACCGTGGAACTGCAAGACAAAATCATCGCCTACCGACTGAAAAACGGACGGGCGGAAGCTGCCTATCTCACGGTGGACCGCCTGAACGATGGCAACCGGTTTATCGTAAAAGAAGGTCTCTCGGTCGGCGACACCCTCATCGCCGAAGGCGTGGGACTGGTGAGAGAAGGCATGAGCATAACCCCTAAAGACGAAACGAAATGAAGCTACGATTTTTTATAGACCGCCCGGTGTTCTCGGGCGTTATCTCGGTGGTGATTGTGCTGTTGGGCGTCATCGCCATGTTCTCCCTGCCGGTGGAGCAATATCCCGACATCGCCCCGCCCACCATCAATGTATGGGCATCCTATCCCGGAGCCAACGCCGAAACCGTGCAGAAAGCCGTGATAGTGCCGCTGGAAGAAGCCATCAACGGCGTGGAAGACATGACCTATATGACCTCCACGGCATCGAACACGGGAGACGCCTCCATCAACATCTACTTCAAGCAAGGAGCCAATGCCGACATGGCAGCCGTGAACGTGCAGAACCGTGTGAACGCCGCATTGAGCCAGCTTCCGGCAGAAGCCACCAAGACCGGTGTCACCACCGAAAAGCAGCAGAATGCCGAGCTGCTGACCTTTGCCCTCTACTCGCCCGATGACCGCTTCGACCAGACGTTTCTGAACAACTACATGAAAATCAATGTCGAACCGCGACTGAAGCGCATCAGCGGCGTGGGAAAGGCGCAACTGTTCGGCTCCAATTACAGCATGCGCCTCTGGCTGAAGCCCGACCGTATGGCGCAATACGGGCTCATACCCGACGACATATCCGCCGTACTCGCGCGGCAGAACATCGAAGCCGCCACCGGCTCCTTCGGTGCCAATCACCCCACGGCCAACGAATACACAATGAAGTACCGCGGACGCTTGTCCGGTGCCGATGAGTTTGGCGAACTGGTAGTCAAGTCCTTGCCGGGTGGCAACGTGCTTCGGCTGAAAGAGGTTGCCGATGTGGAGCTGGGCGATGAATACTACAACTACTCCTCCCAAGTGAACGGCCATCCGGCAGCCATGATGATGATAAACCAGAAGGCAGGGTCCAATGCGTCGAGCACCATCAACGAGATTCACGAAGTGCTCCACGAACTGGACCGTGACCTGCCCGAAGGAGCGGAATTCGTAGTGCTTACCGACACCAACAAGTTTCTGTATGCCTCCATCCGCTCGGTCATCCGCACCTTGCTGGAGGCGATACTGCTGGTTATCGTAGTGGTATATGTATTCTTGCAGGACATCAAGTCAACGCTTATTCCTGCCATATCCATCTTCGTTTCCATCATCGGCACGTTCGCCGTGATGTCCATGATAGGCTTTTCCATCAACCTGCTCACCCTGTTTGCGCTTGTGCTTGCCATCGGCACCGTGGTCGACGATGCCATCGTGGTGGTGGAAGCGGTGCAGGCGAAGTTTGATGAGGGCTACCAGTCGGCGGTGCTTGCGGCCGATGATGCCATGAAAGACGTTTCATCGGCCATTCTGACCTCTACCATCATCTTTATGGCAGTGTTCTTTCCCGTTGCCATGATGGGCGGCACTTCGGGAGCCTTCTATGCGCAGTTCGGCATCACGATGGCGGTTGCCGTGGGCATCTCGGCCATCAATGCCTTCACCCTCTCACCGGCACTTTGCGCCCTGTTGCTGAAGCCCTATATCGACGAGCACGGCAATACAAAGGACAACTTTGCAGCCCGTTTCCGAAAGGCGTTCAATGCCGTTTTCTACCGTCTGAGCCGACGCTATGTGCGTGGAGTGATGTTCATCCTCCACCGCCGGTGGCTGATGTGGAGCTCTATAGCAGTGTCCTTTGTATTGCTGGTGCTGCTGGTCAACGCCACCAAGACGGGCCTTATCCCCGAAGAAGACACCGGAACGGTCATGGTGAGCATGAATACGAAGCCCGGCACGTCAATGGCGCAGACCGTCAAGGTGATGGAGCGCATCAACAGCCGCCTCGACAGTATCGGCGAGATAGAATACAACGGTGCGGTTGCCGGCTTCTCTTTCAGCGGTTCCGGTCCGTCGCAGGCCATGTATTTCGTGACACTCAAAGACTGGGAACAGCGTGAGGGAGAGGGGCAGTCGGTCAACGACGTCATCGGAAAAATCTATGCCGCCACCTCCGACATCCCTGATGCCACGGTGTTTGCCATGTCGCCCCCAATGATAGCCGGATATGGCATGGGGAACGGCTTTGAGCTCTACTTGCAGGACAAGGCAGGCGGAGACATTACCGCTTTCAAGAAAGAGGCGGACAAGTTTGTCGAGGCCTTGTCGCAGCGGCCCGAAATAGGCGAAGTCTATTCCTCCTTTGCCACAGACTATCCGCAATACTGGGTGGATATCGACGCCGCCAAATGCGAGCAGTCGGGAGTGTCGCCCGCAGAGGTGCTTTCCACCCTGTCGGGCTATTATACCGGACAATATGTTTCCGACTTCAATCGCTTCTCCAAGCTCTACCACGTCACCATGCAGGCTCCGGCGGAATACCGTGTGAATGCAGAGTCCATTCATCATATCTATGTACGCACCTCTGATGGCGGCATGGCACCGTTGAGCCGGTTCGTGCGTCTGACCAAGACCAACGGTCCGTCAGACCTCACCCGCTTCAACCTGTTCAATGCCATCTCCATCAATGGGTCTCCGGCCCGGGGTTACAGTTCGGGGCAGGTGCTCGAAGCCATCAGTGAGACGGCACGCAAGGTTCTCCCGGCAAATTACACCTACGAGTTTGGCGGCATCTCGCGCGAGGAGAGCAAGACAACCAACAATGCCACGCTGATATTCCTGCTCTGTATGGTCCTGGTCTATATGATTCTGTGTGCCTTGTACGAAAGCGTGTTTATTCCCTTTGCGGTTCTGCTGGCAGTGCCTTGCGGGTTGATGGGCAGTTTCCTGTTCGCATGGCTCTTCGGTCTGGAGAACAACATCTACATGCAGACCGGTCTGATTATGATTATCGGCCTGCTTGCCAAGACCGCCATCCTGCTTACCGAATATGCAGGCAAGCGGCGGTCGGAAGGCATGACACTGGCACAAGCGGCATACAGTGCGGCAAAAGTCCGTCTGCGCCCCATCCTGATGACCGTGTTGTCTATGGTGTTCGGCCTTATCCCGCTGATGCTGGCTCACGGAGTGGGTGCCAACGGTAGCCGTTCGCTTGCCACAGGTGTAATCGGCGGAATGATTGTAGGTACATTGGCTCTGTTGTTCCTCGTGCCTTCATTGTTCATCGTCTTCCAATATATCCAAGAACGTATTAAGCATAATTAAATGAAAAAGACAGCAATATATATCATATTGTCAGGATGGATGCTTACCGGCTGTGGCACGTACAGCCGGTATCATCGCCCCGACCTCTCGATGGAGAATCTGTATAGCACCCTTCCGGCAGACGCCGATACCACCACTCTGGCCTCCCTGTCGTGGCGGGAAATGTTTACCGACCCTAAACTTCAGTCCTTGATTGAAACAGGACTTGACCGAAACACAGACCTCAATGTGGCACGGCTACGGGTGGAAGCGGCAGCCTCCGCCTTGCTGACAGCTAAACTCTCCTATCTACCCTCACTCGGACTGAATGCCGAAGGTAATGCCGGCAAGCACGATGGAGCAACGGCAAAGACATATAATGCAGGAGCGACAGCAAGCTGGGAACTGGACATCTTCGGCAACCTCACAGCTGCAAAACGTGGTGCCGCTGCCGCCTTGCAAGGAAGCCGTGATTACCGGCAAGCCGTACAGACTCAGCTTGTCGCCACTATTGCCGACAGTTACTATACCCTTGCCATGCTCGACGCGCAAATGGCAATAAGCCACCGCACCCTTGAAAACTGGCAGACTACCGTGCGCACTCTCGAAGCATTGAAAAAAGCCGGACAGTCAAACGAAGCCGGTGTATTGCAGGCAAAAGCGAACGTGATGCAGCTCGAATCGTCCCTATTATCCATCCGCAAGAGCATCTCCGAAACAGAAAACGCCTTGTTTGCAATACTTGCCATGCCGTCACACTCAATAGCACGAAGTAATCTGGTCGAAGCAGCTTTCCCCGATACCGTCTCTATCGGAGTCCCCTTGCAGTTACTTTCCAACCGTCCCGATGTGCGTCAGGCAGAAATGGAACTGGCGCAGGCGTTCTACACAACCAATGCGGCACGTGCCGCATTCTACCCCCATATCACCCTTTCGGGAACACTTGGATGGACCAATAACGGTGGCGGTATAATCACCAATCCCGGACAATGGTTGCTCAATGCCATCGGTTCCCTGACACAGCCCTTGTTCAATCGAGGCGCAAACATCGCCAACCTGAAGACTGCCCAAATCCGCCAGGAAGAAGCGAAGTTACTGTTCCAACACTCTTTGTTGAACGCAGGCAAAGAGGTAAACGATGCTTTGACCGCATGGCAGACTGCGAAATCGCAACTTGAAATCAATGCTCGGCAGGTGGAAACATTATGCGATGCCGTGCGGAAAACAGAATCACTGATGCGTCATTCCAATATTACCTATCTGGAAGTATTGACCGCCCAGCAATCTCTCCTTGAAGCGGAAGTGCAACAGCTGCAAACTCGTTTTGAACGCATACAAAGTGTAATCAAACTTTATCACGCGTTGGGAGGAGGACGATTTTAATTCGTAAGAGAATAGATGGAATTTGTACGTAAGGCAATAGCATTAAGTCACACTTTCATAATTCTAATAGTAGTAGCCATTGCATTTACTTGTCATAATGAATGGCAGGAAGTGGAAGCATTGGAGGTTGGCAACCGGCATATAGATGAATTCAGGAAGGAGGTAAACCGTATTCATATCCAACTGATAGAGTTTTCGCTATTAGGAGAAACTGCATTGGATTGGGACGAAACGGATTTGGAGAATTACCATGCCCAACGCATTGCATTGGACAGCACATTGTGCCTGTTCAATGAAACTCATGTAATTGGACGTATTGACAGTGTGCGCAGTCTTTTGGAAGATAAGGAACGGCAGATGTTTCAGATTGTTCGGTTAATAGACGAACAACAATCCATCAACAAGAAGATTGCCAGTCAAGTACCTCTCATTGTTCAGACAAGTATGCAGGAACAGCCCAAGAAACCGAAACGAAAAGGGTTCTTGGGCATATTCGGCAAAAAAGAGGAAACGAAGCCGCCGACAACAACAACTACGCTTCGTTCACCCAATAGAAGCATGGTCAGTGAACAGAAAGAGCAAAGCCGTCGATTGTCGGAACAAGCCGACAGTCTTGCCGCCCGCAATGCAGATCTTAACAGGCAGTTGAAGGGGCTAATCTGTCAAATAGAAAATAAGGTACAAGCCGACCTGCAAGGGCGGGAAGACGAAATAGTTGCCATGCGTGGAAAGTCATTTATGCAGGTAGGCGGTTTAATGGGATTCGTCCTTCTGCTGTTGTTAATTTCCTACATCATCATACACCGTGATGCAAAGAGTATCAAACAATACAAGCGCAAGACAACGGATTTGATAGGGCAACTGGAACAATCCGTACAACGGAACGAGGCACTGATAGCATCAAGGAAGAAAGCGGTACATACCATCACCCACGAACTGCGCACACCACTAACGGCAATAACAGGTTATACTGAGCTGTTACAGAAAGAGTGCAGCAAGGAGAACAATGTGAATTTTCTTCAAAGCATACAACAATCTTCCGACCGTATGCGGGATATGCTTAACACCCTGCTGGACTTCTTCCGCTTGGACAACGGCAAGGAGCAGCCCAAACTGTTGCCCTGCCGCATCTCCACAATCACGCATACCCTTGAAACGGAGTTCATGCCCGTCGCCATGAACAAGGAGCGAATCATCCAAATTGGAAACAATCTGCTGTCAAATGCCATCAAGTTCACGGAGAAAGGCGGTGTGTCGCTGACTATCGATTATACCAACGGAGTGCTGACACTGATTTTCGAGGATACAGGCACAGGCATGACAGAAGATGAACAGCAACGTGTATTTGGGGCATTTGAACGCCTCTCAAACGCCGCCGCAAAAGACGGTTTCGGACTTGGACTTGCCATCGTGCATAACATAGTGGCGATGCTTGACGGCAAAATCCATTTGGAAAGCGAGAAAGGGAAAGGAAGTCGTTTCACAGTGGAAATACCCATGCAGAAAGCCGAAGAAATACCGGAAAAAGAGATACAGACTTATATCCACCGGGAGGAGAGAAACCTCAATGTTGTCGCCATCGACAATGATGAGGTGCTGCTCCTGATGTTGAAAGAGATGTATGCACAGGAGGGAATACATTGCGACACTTGCACCGATGCGGCGGAACTGATGGAAATGATACGCCGAAAAGAATACAACTTGTTGCTGACGGACTTGAATATGCCCGGCATAAACGGCTTCGAGCTGCTGGAACTGCTCCGATCGTCCAATGTTGGCAATTCACAGACAATCCCCGTGGTCGTGGCAACCGCTTCGGGCAGTTGCGATGCGGAGGAACTTTTGGAACGAGGCTTTGCCGGATGCCTGTTCAAACCATTCTCCATATCGGAACTGCTGGAAATTTCCGACAAGTGCGCCATTAAAGCGACACAGGACGGTAAACCGGATTTTTCCGCCTTGTTGTCCTACGGCAATGAAGTTGTCATGCTGGAAAAACTGATAACGGAAACCGAGAAAGAAATGCAGGCGGTACGGGATGCGGCAATGCGAAACGATCTGCAAGAACTTGATGCCTTGACACACCACTTACGCAGTTCGTGGGAGATACTCCGTGCCGACCAGCCGCTGAAGGTGCTTTATGGTGTGCTTCATGGAAAGGATAAGTCCGATAACGAGGCGTTAAGTAATTCCGTGACCACCGTGTTGGATAAAGGAGCGGAGATTATACAGTTGGCAAAGGAGGAAAGGAGAAAATACGAAAATGGATAAGACAAGAATAATCGTGGTGGAGGATAACATCGTGTATTGCGAATATGTCTGCAATCTGCTGGCACGGGAGGGATACAGTACCGTGAAGGCTTACCACCTGTCAACAGCGAAGAAACATCTGCAACAGGCAACGGATGATGATATAGTAGTTTCTGACCTGCGCCTAAACGATGGCAACGGAATAGACCTGCTGCGCTGGATGCGCAAGGAGGGAAAGATGCAGCCGTTCATCATAATGACCGACTACGCCGAAGTGCATACGGCAGTCGAAAGCATGAAACTCGGTTCGATAGACTATATTCCGAAGAAACTGATAGAGGACAAACTCGTCCCCCTTATCCGCTCCATACAGAAAGAGCGTCAGTCGAGACACAGCCGGATGCCCGTTTTCGCCCGTGAAGGTTCCGCCTTTCAGAAAATCATGCACAGGATAAAGTTGGTAGCCGTCACCGACATGAGCGTGATGATATTCGGAGAGAACGGCACAGGCAAGGAGCATATCGCCCACCATCTGCACGACAAGAGCAAACGGGCTGGCAAGCCCTTCGTGGCGGTGGACTGCGGTTCGCTATCCAGAGAACTTGCGCCGTCGGCTTTCTTCGGACACGTCAAAGGCGCGTTCACGGGTGCGGACAGCACCAAGAAAGGATATTTCCATGAGGCGGAAGGAGGCACGCTGTTTCTTGACGAGGTGGGCAACCTTGCGTTGGAGACCCAGCAGATGTTGCTCCGTGCCATACAGGAGAGGCGGTATCGCCCGGTCGGTGACAAATCGGACAAGAGTTTCAACGTCCGCATCATCGCCGCCACCAACGAGGATCTGGAGGCGGCAGTGAGCGAAAAGCGTTTCCGGCAGGATTTACTCTACCGTCTGCAAGACTTCGTGATAACCGTGCCGCCCTTGCGTGACTGTCAGGAGGACATCATGCCGTTGGCGGAGTTCTTCCGCGAGATAGCCAACAAGGAACTGGAGTGCAATGTGAGCGGTTTCAGTTCCGAAGCCCGTAAAGCGTTGCTGACCCACGCATGGCCGGGCAACGTGCGGGAGCTTCGGCAGAAAATCATGGGAGCCGTGTTGCAGGCTCAGGAAGGTGTGGTCACGAAAGAGCATCTTGAACTTGCCGTGACGAAACCGACCTCACCTGTCAGCTTCGCCCTGCGCAATGATGCGGAGGATAAGGAGCGGATAATGCGTGCGTTAAAGCAGACAAACGGCAACCGGAGTGCCGCCGCCGAACTGTTGGGAATAAGCAGAGCTACACTATACAGTAAACTTGAAGAGTATGGACTTAAATATAAATTCAAGCAATCATAACTGATAATCAGACACTGTTTCACTGAGTGTGCCTGAGCAAAAGCTCTAAAAGAAACAGTATCTTATTCGGTTAATGAAAGAGAAAGTCTGATTCTGATTATATATCGACCAAGAACCCAAAGAATACTTTCGGCATTTAAGCTCCTTTATTGTGGTCACCGGAAGTTTAGTCATAAATATACCGTTTTATCATATTTTCAAAATTTCTTTTAAACTCTTGTACTTCGATAGGAATCGAACGTAAAAAGGGATTAAAAACCTTATTACCATTTCGTCCCCAATATTCCAACTGACCATTAAACCATTTTTTTGCATCTTGACGCCCCAACTCACCTCCTGCATTTATTTGTTCCATAGTATAGTCTCGGAAACATAATTGTTTGGTATATCCATTTGCTATATTGCCCCATAATGGATCTGCATCAGAGAGATTATACAAATAGGATGCCAGCAGTCTTTCAGGAGAGTTGTTCCCTGGCAATATTAAAATGTTATCTGCATTTTTTATTTTCTTAAGATACGCCCTATTCATCCTAACATCTCCATCCAATATGATGATAGAATATGGGTGTTTAAATGCAGGTATGTTTTTATTTACAAGTTCAGTTAAGGTTGAACACGGCAGAGTTACATCTACAAAATCTAATATAGATGCTTTAGTCTTTAAAATAGCTTTAACGAATAATATATTTTCATTATCCTCTGTATATACAGTAATTTTGTTTTTCTTACGTTTTTTTCCTTCTGCAACAACATTCAAATCCAATTTAATACCTTTAAAATCTACATTTTGTTTGATTGTTATCTTGTCATCGACTTTCTTTAGATAAAGAATCTTTACCTACTTAGCTGTTTCTTCTTGTTTACTTACTTCTTGAACTAAATCGTCCATAACCTTAAGAAGAGACATTGAATGAGTAGTAAATAAAATTTGCAAATTAAGTTTAGACGCATATTTGCGCAAAATCTTTAATAGCTCAACTTGAGACGCTGGATACATTGTAGCATCCATCTCATCAATGGCAAGAATTCCACCTTTATATTGTTGGGGATATTTGTCATGCAATCTTTTAAAAGAAAATAATGCCAAGATAATTTTGCCCAGATTATCTTGTCCCATAGAGTTTTGATTCCAATCGTATAATTCAGTGGATACGCCTATAGATTGCTTATTTTTTGAGGTTATTGTTGTTGCAGAAGAAATGGGAGTTTGTACTATTAGAATTTTATTGTGTAATTGTTTAAACTCACTTAGTTCCTCTGGAGTTAATAATGTGTCATCAGTTATAATCTTGGCCTCCTCTGCCATAGGAACTAACCGCTTTAAACTTAAAAAGATTGTGGGAAAGGAGATATATCCATCCCCTTCTTGCCTTGCTCCTTTCTTCCAAAATCGCACATTAGGGTCTCCAGTACGTTTGATGCTTTCGACAGTAAAGTCATCTACTCCTATATCAAAAGAAATGGTCCATTCATGACCTTTAGGTCTATCAAAAATGGGCGATAATCTAAACTTATCTTTGAATGCAGAAATATAGCTACCACCACACAAAGGTTTTTCCGCTCTCATTGGATCCTCAGGCTTAAGAGTGAAGGTTTGTGTTACAATACCCAGTAATGTTGACTTTTGAGTTCCGTTTTGTCCTGCAATTGCTGTTAATTGAGAGCCTACTTCAAAGTCTTCATTTTGGAAGCCTCGAAACCTTTCGATATGAATGTGAGTTATTTTCACTTTGTTGAATGATTAAATAATTTGTGTTTGGGAATAACTATATCGTCACAAAATATCATTATTTCTTCACCTTTTCCTGAGTTACTCGCACTATAATTCAATTCAAAACATTGTTGCCTATATTTTGAATATAGGTTGGTTATGAATGGCACATTATCATAAGAGACAATCCACTTACAATTTACTATTGCACCTATAGCATTTGCGATGTTTTGATGGTCTGTGTCATTATAGTAGTTCAGATAAAGCCCTTTTCCTTTTATATAGTATGGCGGGTCTAAATATAATAGAGTATTGTAAGGTAATTCATCTTTTAATCGTTGCACTAAAGTAACAGCATCGTCATTTGTTAGATGAATTCTCTCCGCGTAGTCTGCTATACGTTGAATCCTTTTTATCAAATCTTCTTTGTTAAACCTCGCATCAATCTTGTAATTTCCAGTTTGGTCGTATCCACCTATGATTCCAGCTTTTAAAATTCCTGAACGATTTGTTCTATTTAGGAAGAAAGTGGAAAACCCTAAATTTAATAAATCAACATTTCTATTTTCTTTATTCTGCTGAAACTCTTTTTGCTTAAACCATGTTTCGACATTTATGGGAGTATCCTTAATTAATTGGCAAAGAGCATCCGTGTTATTAAGAACACTATACCAAAAGGCATAAATAGATATGTCTTTATCGTTTATATATATATCACTAACATATTCATTAAAGAGCAAGGATAAAGCAACAGAACCACCTCCTACATATGGCTCAACATAAGTACCATCAAGCAATGCATTTTCTTTGATTAAACACTGTACGAAATCAGCGACTTTTGCCTTTCCACCGGGATATCTTAAAGGTGATAAAAACTCCATAATGTCATTCTTTATTTATAGATTCCCATAATTGGATAAAAAAACTTTCTATGTTGTCCCATCCTATAATCAAATTGTCTGCTTTAGGATAGAAAAACTCATTATGAACATATGCATTCAAGGATTCAATGGATAGGACTGAATTTTTATCATTTATTTCAGACCTTATACCTTTAGATAAATCATTACTCATTGTTCCTAATTGGGTCATATGATTTAATACTTTACAAACTTTCCCGTTCAAATCCTCTTTGGAAGAACACGCAGTTATAGCATTGTTTTTTACCAAATCATATCTTTCCAAATAAGCATCAACTGACAATTCTAAAAACACTCTCAGCAGTACAGAAGATGCATTAGGACATGTTTTAACTTGGATATGTTTTAACTCCTCAAAAATTTTATTGATTTTGGGGTTGTTGATATGCAAAATCAAAGTCTTGGGCACTAAGCCAGCTCTGTTTCTAGCTTTCTGATTATTAGCCTTTTTTATTTCTCTGCGTTCACTATTTATTAATACCTGCCCTTTATTGTCTACAATATCTTGAACACTCCATTGTTCAGACGCTTCATTAGATAGGTCTGGCTTTTGGTTCGTGTCAAAATTGTCAATATATTGCTTCCTTTTTTCTCTATTATAGATTTCTGAAACTTTGAATTCTGGATTAAGAATATCCGTAACAACTTTTATAAGCCCCTTGACGACTTCTGACACTTCAACCTTTGAAACTAAAGTTCCATTGTTAATTCCCAAACCAAGGTGTTCTCTAACATAAGGGTCTGACATCAAACGTTGCAGGTTGGTAATATTTAGTTTGGATAACGAATCCTTAATCGTATCAGAAACATTATCTTGTGATTTCAATAAAGTGATAATTTGCAATGGAATCGATGATTTTCCTTCTGTCTTCTCCTCGAATCTTTGCTTTTGTTGAGCATTCCAAGTAACTGTACCGATACCATTCAGCTCTCCCGAGTGTTTACGTTTTATCCAAATATCAGCTTCCGTTGGGTTTTCAAAAACAGCGCAAGCAATATTCTTCAATTCAGAAATAGCATTAGGATTTTCTTTTTGCAATTTCTGAAATTTTTTCCTTAAAGAAATGTACTTGTCATCAATTAATGTTGGATTGTTTAATAATTTTAATGATGTTATTCTCCTATTACCTTCGAGTACTATATATTTGTTGTTATCTTCGTTAGGCGTTACAATGATTAAATCGACTGGACTAAGACCATTAGTTACAATATCGTCTACAAGAGAATATAATTTATCCCCTTGGTCCTCTACCATCTTGTCTATCGCTTCCTTTTGTGAAGACAGAGGCTCAAATCTATAATTTTCAGTATTGACAAATAGTGATGTCAATTTTATTGTTTTTACAACCATGGTAACACTCATACTTATTAAAGTACAAAATTACTCATTTTTAGTGAAGTTAGCAGTAATTGAGCAATAAAAATATATGGAATTCACTTTTTGTAGGCTAAAACCTATTATAATCCAATTATAATGCCTATCTTTGTAATGCTAAAAGGCGTTCTTTTGAATTACTGCAAAACGAAGTGGAATACAGATTTTCGCTGGTTTCTAAATCGTTACCTGTCAAACTGGGATATTTTGTAAGCTATTGATTTTTAAGAAAAAAGAAAATACACTATGGCTTAGTCCGTGAAATTTTAGTGGGGGAATGTTGAGTTGTTCCATCATTCGTTTGTAATAGTTACGATAGGTACGCGGCTCAGTTGGTTTCTCTTCATTAGTAAGTACATAGAACTTGCCATTTACGATTTTTTTTAACGGGCGTAGCATCTTTAATAATTCCTTGTTCATAGGAATGTCACGAATAGAATTCTGAGTTTTAGGTGTGCCGATAATGATTTCCGTATGTCTTTTTTCTCCGTCCAATATATAAATTCGTTCAATCGTTTTCCGAATACATATTACTCCATTGATAATATCTATATCATCCCAAGTTAGTGCACAAATTTCACCGATTCTAATTCCTGTAGTCAGACAAATATAGATGCCTAAGTTGCGGAAAGTGAAGTGATTGCTTATATACTGTAAAATTGCTTTGTGATTGGCGATATTAAGTACATTTAGTTGTTTGTTCTCCTGTGGTGTCGGGAATTTGATACACCAATCCTGATAGGACAATACACCAAGTTTTGCTCCAAACTTCATAATCATTTTTAGTACAATGAGTATATCCTTTACACTTTTTGCGCTTAGTTTTTGCTGAAGTTTCTGTAAGACAAACTCTTGTACTTCGTTTTCGAGTAACTCATACTTATCTCCAAATGTAGGAAGTATGTGATTTTCTAAGATTAGGGCATACGCTGAATATGTTGAACTTTTCACATATTTACGTTTGTCTTCTTTCCACATAATGGTAATTTCTTTAATCGTTTTCTTTGCTGTCATGCTTCATAATTTAAATAGATTAATATTCTTGTAAGATAAGGATTAAGGACTTTATAAAAGGAATCTTTCTTTTTTGTTTTTGATTTTTTAGATGTTCCAACTTTGAGATTCCCGGAGTTTACAGGGGAATGGGAAGAAACTATATTAGGTAAATGTGTTACACAACCACTAGATTATGGTATGAATGCTGCTGCTATTGCCTATGATGGTGAAAACAAATACATACGAATTACAGATATAGATGAACAAAGTTCTCAATATATTTCAGATGATCCAGTTTCCCCAGCAGGTCAACTGTTAGATAAATATATAGTAGAAGAAAATGACATTTTATTTGCACGAACGGGGGCAAGCACAGGCAAGACCTATTTGTATAAGAAAAAAGATGGTAAACTTTATTTTGCAGGTTTTTTAATCAGGGCAAAGATTAAAACAGAATATAATTCAGCATTCATATTTGCACAAACTAAAACTGCTCAATATTATAAATGGGTAGAATTTATGTCTATTAGATCTGGGCAACCAGGAATCAATTCTCAGGAATATGCAAGTTATAGATTTCTTATTCCTCAAAAAGAAGAGCAAGATAAAATAGCGACTTTATTTTCCCTTCTTAACCAACGCATTTCAACCCAAAGCAAAATCATTGAGAGATTTGAATCCTTAATTAAAGGGCTAAGTGAAAGTTTGTTTTCTCAAAGAAGGAGATTTATGACTAATAGCGGAAATAATTTTCCTAATTGGGAAATAGTAAAATTGAGGGAAGTAATGAGTATTCCAGAGAAAAAGAAACCAGCTATAATAGATAAAAACAAATTGCTTACGGTAAAATTGCACATGAAAGGAGTTTCTGAAAATGATAATACTGAAACTTTGTCTTTAGGCGCAACAAATTATTTCTCTCGAAAAAAAGGACAATTCATTTATGGTAAGCAAAATTTATTTAATGGTGCATTTGGCTTAATCCCTGACAAGCTTGATGGCTTCTTATCGTCAAGTGATGTACCTACATTAGATATTAATCATAAAAAACTGAATGGTACATTTCTTGTTTGCTACTTTTCAAGAGAATCATTTTATAAAAAGTTAGAGGGATTAGCCAGTGGTTCAGGTAGTAAGCGAATACACGAAACTACATTGTTAGACATTAAAATACATTTGCCTTCACTTGAAGAGCAAGCCCAAATAGCCAATTTTCTTTCGGTAATTAATAAAAAATTAGAAACCGAAAAGCTGATATTGGGAAACTATATCAAGCAAAAAAGGTATTTACTTAACCAAATGTTTACATAAGAAGATTGTTAAGCAGATATTTCTTTTGTTTACTATATCTTTTAAGTATTAGTTTTTCCGTTTCTAATTTTTTATTAATTACTGAAAGACATTTTGCTATTTCATTTTGTTCAGTAATAGTGGGATAAGGTAATGGTATTTCAGAGAACTGTTTATAACTAATCATTTTTCCATCTCTTATCCCTTCCAACTTTCTATTGAGTTCTGCAATATAATTATTCGTCTTCAAATAATACTTATAAAAAATATTATTTATCGGAATTATGGATCTTAAAACAATATAAGCAGGGCTACAAATCCCTTTGTAGTTTGAATACTCAATTCCACCTTGGAAAGAACGTAGACTAATGATAAAATCACCTATTTGAACAACTTTATAACTTTCCACGCTTTTATCTGTTACAGTAACTTTATAATCAATCAAGTCTCTTGGAATAGCTCCATACTCTTGTGTTATAGCAAGTATAGGAAGATTCGAAGTCTGATTTTTGTCTGAAATATTTAAAAATATTTCATTTCCATATTTCATATCCCAATTTTGTTTAAATCCCTCAAATCCTAGCTTATGAGAAAACAAACTTTCACTTAGCCCTTTAATTAAGGATTCAAATCTCTCAATGATTTTGCCTTGGATTTCAATGCGACGGTCAAGAAAAGATAAGAATGTGGCTATTTTATTTTGCTCACATCTTACTGGTAATAAAATTGGCATTTGTGCTATCATATCACGCCGAACAGAATCCACTGAATTCTTAGCACTCATTCTTTTCACTCTATTATAAAACTTACCCGAAAAATAGTAATATGCAAATTTGCATGAACATTCAAAATCAGATAGAATATACACTCGTTGATGGACTCCAACCTTACCATTTACATAGTGAAAAACTTTACCAACACCGACACCGTCACCAGCAGTTAAAATAGCTTCTCCATTAAAAGAATAGGAGTTTATCCTCTCTACTATTTCAGAACGCACATAAAAAGGATATTCACCATCCTCTTCTTTATCTTGAGTGTTTTTGTTACCCGTTGTAATATTACAAACCTTTTCAAATATAGTTTCTTCCCATTCCCCTGTAAACTCCGGGAATCTCAAAGTTGGAACATTGAGGTTTTTTGTATTGTTATTATTTGCCATAACTGTTATTCTTCATTAAGGTTAAAATCGAATGAAAGGATGCCGTTGTCATCAAACCGATCAAAGTCAGAACAGAATAATCTGTCCTGTACAATACGATATTTTTCGAACTCTGATTCTGCAAAAGATTTAGCAAACTCTGCGGTAACTTTACCAGCATCAATCAATACTGCATTATCTCCAGCTTCGAGAATAATATCTATTCGTCTTGCCCAATCTTCCATAGTCATAGGGATATGCCGTTTTGCCATACGTTCAGCCATATCTAGAGTAGCGTTGACCAAACGTCCCATATCTTCTAATTCTAATTCATTTAAATAATTTTTTGCTATACTCACATCAGGTTTTACAATTTTTCCGTTAGGGGCATTTTCCCAGGTTGTCAATCCCATATTTTCTTTTTGTGCATTAGCTCGCTCTACTATCAGTTCAGCAGCAGTATGACCATGTACGGCAAAGTGCATTTTGTTTTGCACTTTTTTAAAAAATAGACGAGTAGTTGGTGCATCCTTATTGTAATCGATGGCTGTGGCATATATATCGGTCAACTTCTGATAGAAACGACGTTCACTAAGTCTTATCTCCCTAATTTCGGCAAGCAAATGCTCGAAATAGTCTTCACCAATGAATGAACCATTTTCCATTCGCTTTTTATCAATAACATAACCACGTATGGCAAATTGCCGCAATATGTAGGTTGCCCATTGGCGGAATTGAGTGGCACGGACGGAATTCACACGGTAACCAACAGAAATAATAGCATCGAGCGAATAGAAAGAAGTTTTATAGGATTTGCCATCTGAGGCAGTTGTTTCCAAAATGGAAATAACTGATTTTTCTGAAAGTTCACCTGTATCGAAGATATTCTTCAAGTGTTTACTGATGGCAGGAACACCTACATCAAACAGTGTAGCCATTGCCTTCTGCGTGCACCAAATTGTTTCGTCTTTATACGTCACTTGTACACCGTTTTCTTTACCTTCCATCACGAACATGAGGAACTCGGCTGTACTATTTTTTATTTCAAAATTCTTCGGCATCGTTATTACTCTATCAATCCAAGTTCTTTCAGATAAACATTTATTTCTTTGTCTAAGTCAGCTCGTTTAGCTTCAAGTTCTTTGATTTCAGCCATTACTGCATGTATATCAATGGGCTCTTCTTCTTTGAACGTGCTTACGTACCGAGAAATATTAAGATTATAACCGTTTTGTTCAATCTCGTCCATAGATACCCGTCGGGAGTATCGTTCTTCCTCTTTTCGGAATTGATATGTTTCTATGATTTTTTGAATATCATTAGGCTTGCCATCTTCTCCTTCTCGTAGACGATTTTGTCTCTTATCTTTTTCAAAATGCTCGCTGGCATTGATGAAAAGAACATCATCAAATTTTTTGCATTTCTTTAATACTAAAATGCAAACCGGAATCCCTGTAGAAAAGAACAGATTAGAAGGTAAACCTATCACTGTATCTATATTATTATCTTTCAGTAGTTTGGTGCGGATACGTTCCTCTGCTCCACTACGAAACAATACCCCATGCGGGAGTATGATAGCCATTGTCCCTCCATTGGACAAGAAATGGAAGCCGTGCAATAAGAATGCAAAGTCAGCAGCCGATTTAGGGGCAATGCCATAGTTCTTGAAACGGAAATCTTCTGTTAGCGTGTCAGTAGGTTCCCAACGTAAGCTAAAAGGGGGATTTGCAACGATAGCATCGAATTCCATCTTTTTTGCAGGATTCATTTCGTTCAGAATATTCCAGTCATTGATCAATGTGTCGCCATGGTGTATTTCGAATTCTGTATCTTTGAGTCCATGCAATAGCATATTCATACGGGCAAGGTTGTAGGTGGTAATATTCTTTTCTTGTCCATATATTTTCCCTATACTTCCTTCGGTTTCCACTAACTGTCTGCGAACATTCAATAATAAGGAGCCGGAGCCACATGCGAAATCCAATACTCTGTCTAATTTATTTTTTTCTCCTAATGCCGGGTCTTGACTATCTAAGATTACAATTTTAGATAAAATAGTTGATAGCTGTTGCGGAGTATAAAACTCTCCGGCCTTTTTCCCCGAGCCTGCGGCAAACTGACCGATAAGATATTCATAAGCATCGCCTAAAATGTCTGTATCTGTTGAGAATCTGGCAATTCCTTCTGCTATTTTTTGAATAATAGTGCAAAGTTTCTTATTTCTATCCGAGGCTGTTCTGCCTAACTTTTCCGAATTCAAGTTTATTTCCGAAAATAAGCCTTGGAAAGTACTTTCAAATGACTCATTTTCAATGTATCTAAAGCCTTCTTCAAGTGTTTGTAGCAACTCTCCATTCTGAGTACGAGCCATTTCTGAAATGTTACTCCATAAATATTGAGGTTTTATGACATAATGAACTTTACGGCGCATTTGTTTTTCAAATTCCGGTACGTCCATTTCATTTGCTTTATACCATATTCCCAAAGCTCTATGTTTGTTGGCTTCTTCCAATTGAGGATAATCTCTCCCTAATTCTTTTTTTACAGCTTCTTCGTAATTATCAGACAAATAGCGTAGAAAAAGAAATGATAGCATATAATCGCGAAAGTCATCTGCATTCATTGCTCCACGCAACCCGTCTGCTATTTCCCAAAGGGTTTTGCCTAATTGTTTTTGATCTTGTACTGTCATATTTAATTTCTCATTTTTTCTTTGTTAATCGCATCAATCACTTCTTTTTCTTCTTCAATTAGAAGAATAGGTAAGTCAAATTGATATTTATCCAAAAACGCTCGCAATATCTTTATAAAAAGAACTTTGTTGTCATCTCCCATTTCTACAGGTTCGTAAATAGAATACTTTCCATGGCTCAGTAGGTTTAGTGCTCGTGAGTAAAGTACTTCATCCTCTACTCCATGAATACATTTTGAAAAGTCGTCATATCCGAAGAACGTAGATGTCTTTTCTAAAATACTGCGTAACATATTGAAATGATATGTATTGATTTTACCCGACTCCATCACTTGTTTGAGTTCGCTCAATATGGCTATATGATGGAAAAAAGGTGTTTCGTCAGTTGCTTGTAGAGTATATCCGTCAGTTCCATTCTTATGTAGGAAATATCGTTTGCATGGTTTTTGCTTTAATTCATTGTAAACGACGTTGAAAAACAAGCTGTGGTGGGATGAAATAACAGATTTGACCTTATCTTTTCCTTTTTTCAACAACTGAGATAAATCACTGGCTACAGCAATAGCATTGTTGTCATCTAACGAGGAGATTGGATCGTCTATGTAAATGTATTCAACCCAATTGTAAGCTTCTGCACCATCAATTGTCAGTTCGCAGATGGCAAGAAAGATACACCAGATAAAAATATTCTCTTCACCGCGAGAAATTTTGATATTGTTCTGAATGATATACTCAGGCTCTTTGTTGTTAAACTTATGTTTGGGATTGGGAACCTGCTTGCTGAAGCTTATTTCCCATTTTTCATAATCAAATTTGAAGTCAAATTCCGCATAACGTTCCAGATATGCGAAGATTTTCTCTTCTAAAGCTAATTCTTTAAATGCATTGAAGAATTTTGAATCAGCATTTATTTTAAGAACACGGTCCATATCATTTTCCAAGTCATTGTCCCAATGAAACAGATCTTCGGTGAAAGCATTAAAATAGAGAGTGTCTCCATTTATTTTCTTTTTTCCTTTATTCTTGAACTCTATAGATAAACGGGTTTTCCCTGTTCCATTATGAGCGTAGAGTAAGACGAAATCGTGTTCAATCAGATCGCCACGTAACCTTGCGGCTAATCCCGACAAATCTTTATATTTATATATTTTAGGTTGGTTACTCATATTCTTTTTTTCATGTTATTCATAAGCAGCTAATCCTGAAATCTCACGTCCTTGAGCTTGTTTTTTTAAGTGAGGGACTAAGTCTGCCATCAATGCAAGTTCTTTCGTACGGCGTTCTTTCCAACTTAGTTCTAACGGTTCAAGGAGATCCGTTAGTTTTTCACCGTCGAAAATCATGCGTTGCATAATTTTATCTGTAAAATCTTTTAAGGCAGATGCGGTTAGTCCGTGTTTGTTTGCGATATCGGATAGCTCTTTTTCATTTTTTTCTATCTTAAAAGCATTGTAACCATCATGTAGTGATTGTACATCTTGACCATTATTCCAATCCAAACTTTTTATGTATTCAGTTAAATCTTCTTGTTCATCCATCATATTAGAGCTTGAACAAAGCAGGTTGATGATTTGTGCTTTTGTCATTTTTTGTTTAGATGGTTTCTTTTGAGTGCTGTCAGCAATTAGTCCCATGATGTAATCATAGTCAATCAATGCTGAGGAAAAAAGTACAAACTCAAAATCAAGTTGCTGTATATCTACAGGAATGTTATCGCCGCCTTTTTGTTGTATTTCCCTAAATTGCTTAGCCGTTTCTATGTACGAACTTTTAAATGAACGGAAAGTGTTTTCAGGCAATATCTCTTCAATTTGAGTTTGTTGTTCCTCGTTTAAGTCTGTATATTGGTCGAGCTGGGTTTTTAAGCGCTGTACTTCCTTGAAATTTTTGACAAAAGCGATTCGAGAAGTATCCCCCTTCAAATTATACACTTCCTGAGGTTCGCAGGCTAAATTATTTTGTCGCATGAAATCACCTAAAGCTGCTACGGCTTCTTTATATTTTTCAATTACTACAGGAGCTGGATCAACTAACCAGATTTTTTTCGCCTGCTCTTTAGATTTTTCTCCTGAGAATAAAGCGATAGCTTCGTTTACGGCATTTTCCTGGTGGCGGAAATCTAATATATTTCCGTATGGTTTAGTATCGTTTAGTACACGGTTGGTACGTGAAAAAGCCTGTATCAGTCCATGATATCTTAGATTTTTATCTACATACAAAGTGTTGAGATATTTAGAGTCAAAACCCGTAAGTAGCATATCTACTACAATGACGATATCAATTTTATTTTTGTGAGGATAATCCGCATTACTGTATTGTTGGTCTTTGATGCGCTTTTGTACATCTTGGTAATACAAATCAAACTCATTAATGTTGTGATTTGTTCCGTATTGTTTATTATAATCCCTGATAATACTCTTTAATGCTGCTTTCTTCTCATCAGGATTTTGCTTGTTGTCTTCTTTTTCTTGCTCCAAGTCTTCCTGAATTTGCTGAATATCTTTATTACCCTCTGCCGGAGGTGAAAAAACGCAGGCTATATTTAGAGGTAGATAGTCTTTGTTTGTTTTTTGTTTTTGTTTCTGGATTTCTTTGAAAAGATTATAATATTCTATGGCATTGTTTATGGAAGCGGTTGCCAGAATCGCATTAAACTTCCTCGAATTGGTTGCGGCATTGTGCTTGTCTATAATAGCCTCAATCACTGCTTGTTGAGTAATGGTTTCTCCCGGCTTAGGATTAATGTTCCCTTTTCCTTTAAAATATTCTACATGAAAACGCAATACGTTTTTGTCATCAATTGCATTTGTAATAGTGTATGCATGCAGTTCCTTTTCGAAAATATCTTTAGTAGTCTTGTTGGAAGCATGTTCATCTTCTATAGTCTTTTGTGTTGCGTTATCATTGAAAATAGGTGTTCCGGTAAAGCCGAACAATTGAGCATTAGGGAAGAATTCCTTAATAGCTTTATGATTCTCACCAAATTGTGAACGGTGACATTCATCAAAGATGAAAACCATTCGTTTCTTACTCAATGGATTTAAGCGTTCTTTATAGTTCTTTTTATGGTTTCCGTCCAATGCTAAACCCAACTTTTGGATAGTCGTTACAATGACTTTATCTGCATAATCTGTAGAAAGTAGTCGTCTTACAAGTGTTTCGGTATTGGTGTTTTCTTCTACACTTCCTTCTTGAAACTTATTAAACTCTTCACGGGTTTGCCTGTCCAAGTCTTTGCGGTCAACAACGAAAAGACATTTTTCTATGTCCGGATTATCTTTTAATAACGTGGAGGCTTTGAAAGAAGTAAGCGTCTTTCCACTACCTGTAGTATGCCATATATAACCGTTACCCCGATTTTGATGAATGCAGTTTACAATTGCTTTTACTGCATAGATTTGGTAGGGACGCATAATTAATAGTTTTTGCTCGCTTTCTACCAAAACTATATATTTGCTAATCATTTCTCCCAATGTACATTTGGGCAAAAATAGTTCTGCAAAAGAGTCTAAATGTCTGATTTTTCTATTCCGCTCATTTGCAAGTTGATACACAGGCAGAAATTGCTCGTTAGCATCAAAACTAAAATGTTGATTTTGATTGTTGGCAAAGTAACGGGTGTCACTCCTATTACTAACAATAAATAATTGCATAAAACAAAGTAATGAGTTGGTATAACCGTTACCAACATCATTCTTGTAATCAATAATTTGTTGTATTGCTTTCCTAGGTGATACGTCTAATGTTTTTAATTCGACCTGAACTACCGGAATACCATTAATAAGAATAATGACATCATATCGATGGTTACTGTTTCCTGTATTTATTCTCAATTGGTTGATAACCTCATATTCATTCTTACACCAGTCTTTTATGTTCACTAATGTATAATGTAGAGGAGTGCCATCTTCACGTTGAAAATAATTCCTTTCACGCAGCAACTTCGAAGCGGCAAATACATCAGGAGTTATAATTTCGGTTTTCAGTCGTTCAAATTCGTTTTCAGTCAGCCTTACCCGGTTGAGAGACTCAAACTTTTCTCGGAAGTTTTGTTCAAGAGAGTTTCTGTCGCGAATATCTCTGCGATAGGAGTATTTGAGTTCTTCTAACTTTTTTATAAATAGTTCTTCTATTTGGGCTTCTCTCATCATCTCAAATTATATTAATTAATGAAATAAAGTTTTCAAAGATAACGAATAATATCCAAATACTCGGAGATGATTCTAAAACTTTTTTGTTCTTGAATAATGTACTTTATTTTTATAAACCGTTCTCCACTCTTTTCACATAAAGCTTATTCGTTCATTCACACCTACTTCCTGTGAATGAACGGCATTATTTTTACTCTTCACCACCCTTCACCCTCTTCACCAAATACACATTCCCCAATCTCGTATGCTGTCGGCTGATACCTGCTGCGGTCAAGATTTGTGCTAGCTGGATAGAAGTGCAGTTGCGTAGTACGGCTGGGAACTTCTTTTTCAATTCCTGATGAATGATGGCGGCGGAGAGTGACAGACAATCCGGTTCATCCAACGTGGCAGGCGCGTATGTGTTGCGCACAATGTCTTCTATGGGGTTGACATGATAGTAGGCGCTGTTATGACGCTGTAAGGTATGTTCTTCCTCTTTGCTGAACCAGTGGCGGGCACCTGCAAGCAATTCCTCTTTCAGTTGGGCGTAGGTTTGTGAATGTTCAATTCCGGTACAGTCAATATCATGTTCCGCTTCAATGCAGATGAATCTGCGGCTGCCTGTCGGATCACATAGTAAGTCAGTTCGGTTGCTCGTTCCGATGAACGAAGCGATACGAGGTAGTGACCGGAAATTTTTCTGATAGGCTTTGCAGATGTTGAGGCTGGACATTTGCATCAGATTTTTCAGTAATGGCATCTTTTGTGCTCCGAATTTGTCAAATTCGTCCATGTTTAGTAATCCCATCTCGGCAAGGAGACGTTCGGGATTGCCTTGTGCGGTTAGTTTCAGATTATCCGAATAATAACGGGCTAGTTGTGGTGGCATCAGCATACGGCAGAAAGTAGATTTATGGCGTCCCTGTTCTTCGCTGATAAGTATCGGGGCTACGCTGTTTGCTTGTGTTTGATTCACTCCCAGCCATTGGGCAGCAAGTCCGAGCATCCAGGTGTGAAAGCTTTTTATCCATATAGGGGCGTCAGATACTCGTTTCGCCAGAGACTTCAGCCGGTCCGTTCCGTCCCATATAGGTAGTTCGTCCATATAAAGCCGGAAAGGATGGTAGCTTTCCACTAGGGTAGAGTAGATGTACCTTTGAAGGTCCTTATCCCAGCAATTGATTCCTTCTTTGTGGGCTTCCAGGCAGAAAGTATTCAGTTCTCGCTTGTCTATGCGGCAGAAAGGAATTTCTCGTTGGCCGAATGGCCGAAATTCAGTTTCTTCGGTGAGCAGGTTGTAGCGGAAATCATATCGCACTTTTAAAAAGTCGATCACTTGTTGCGTCAGAAGGACGGGTTGCTTATGTGTTTCCTGTTTATGTACTTCTTTCTTATCTGCTTCCTGCTCATGCAATTCTTGCATTTTGAGCTCTTCCTTTGAAATGTTCGGTGAAACGATGACGTTTGACGATTCTTTCATCAATACCCGTATTCTTTTCGCCAAACGTTTTGAGTTATATTCTAATGTCTTCATATTTTTCTTGTTTTTTAAATGAATAAATGTTGTTTTTTCGACCGGTTGATGCTGCTAAGGTATAACATGAGATATGGGGTTTGCAAGTATTTAACTAAGAAAAAGTTTATTTTCTCCTGAAATGAAAAACAAGCTTTCTTATGCGGATAAGTCGTTACTTTATCGTATCTTTAGTGCTTGTTTAGGAAAAGCCGACTGGAGTTGTCCGGTTGGCTGACAATAGTTGACTGAACAGCCGATTCCAGTCGTCCGAATAGCCGATTAAAGTTGTCCTATGATGAAGTTACACATTTAAATTGATAAGAAGTAATGGCTATTGTGTTTGATTGGTATGAAAATCCTAATGCTTCTTCGGAAGAAGAAGCAGCGTTGCATCCGCGTATCTTTATGAATGGAAAGGTGGATACGGATACTCTTTGTTACAAGATTCATGACTACAGTTCGTTGACTGTGGGCGATGTAAAGAATGTGCTTGATAACTTATCGAAGATTCTTGGCGAGTCGTTGCGTGAGGGGAAAGAAGTACATATCGAGGGGATCGGTTATTTTTATCCCACTTTGGAGGCTACGGGGAAAGTGACTCGCAGCACTCCGCATAAGACTAATAAGGTGGCTTTCAAAACTGTCCGATTTCGCCCTGACAGTAATCTGAAAGGACATTTTGTGGGTGTTCGCGCCAGTCAGTCCAAGTATGTCCGTCATTCGGAGAAGGTGTCAGAAGTAGAGATTGATATGCTGTTGAAAGAATATTTTGCCGAACATCAGATGATGACCCGCCGTGATTTTCAGGAAGTGTGTGGTTTGGCACGTACTACGGCCAAAACGCATTTGGTGCGTTTGCGTGGAGAAGGAAAACTGGTGAATATCGGTTTGCGCAATCAGCCGATGTATGTACCTGCTCCCGGTTATTATGGCGTATCCAGAGATGCGGCACATCCTTCACGGTAATGACTGTGAAGGATGTGAAGAAGCATATTTCTTTGAGTAATCACACGAAACGGTTGATAGCTTGAGACTTATCCTCATGTGAAGAGAATGAAAGAAAAGAAGCGGATCTTATTTCGCTATGTATTTTTTCATTCCTTCCGTGTAGAAAGTATTGAACTCTCCGTTTTCTCCGCTATAAATAAAGTAGGCGTCAATCTCCGGGTTCGCTTTGCAGAAGGCTTCCGCTTCTTCCAGTCCCATCACCATGAAGGCAGTAGCTAGGGCGTCGGCAGTCATACAGTCTTTAGCGATTACGGTGGAAGACAAGATGCTGTGCTGTACCGGATAACCCGTTCTCGGGTCGATGGTATGAGCATATTTCTTTCCGTCTTTGTAATAATAGTTGCGGTAATTTCCAGAAGTTGCTAAGCCTAAATCCGAAATTTCAAGTATTGTTTGTAAGTCTTGGTTTACGGCCAGTGAATCGTCGACGGGCTTATTGATTCCGATGCGCCATAAGCCTTTGGAGGGGTTTTTGCCTTTCACAACCACCTCACCGCCTATATCTACCATATAGTTTTTTATGCCTTTACGGTCGAGCAGTTGTGCAACTACGTCTACCGAATACCCTTTGGCAACGGCACTACAACTTAGCATGGTACGGGAATCCTGCTTAATGACTTTGCCGTTGTCCATTTTCACCTTTTCATATCCGGTGATTTGCAACAGACTATCTATCATGATTGAATCAGGAAAAGTGCCTTTTTTGAAACCGAATCCCCAAGCATTGGCAAGGGGGGCTACTGTGATGTCGAAAGCACCGTTTGTCTCGCGGGAAATTTCCATCGAACGGTTGAAACATTTCTGAAAGAAACTATCGGTAACTAATTCCTCGTTGCGGTTGACGCGACTGATAACTGAACTGTCGTTAAATGGAGACAGAGATTGATCGAAGCGTTTCAGTTCAGCTTCTATTTCCGGTTTTAAATCACCGTCATATTGGTAAGTAATCTTGTATACCGTCCCAAATACCAAACCTTTGACACTGTAATAGCCAGCTTGTTGATTATGCCTGACTAATATCCAGATGGTTGCCAAAATCAGGAAAGCCAGCCAAAGGAAACTTTTTTTTGTTTTCATACGCTCTTCTTTTTGATGAGAAAACTCATTTTATTGGAGAAATAAATGTTCAATTAATATCTTTAGTCCGATGATGACCAGAATGATACCTCCCCATAACTCTGCTTTCAGTTTTCGGGCGATGCCACAGCCGCATTGGATACCAAAGATCAACCCGATGAGTGACATGACGAAGGAAACAAGTCCGATGATAAGGATAGGGGACAGGATTTCATTATAATTTTGCACTCCTAAAAAGGCAAACGAAATACCGATTGCCAGCGCGTCGATGCTTGTTGCGATGGCCATAGTGAATACCACTTTCAGACTGGTCGGGTTGAATAGCTGGCAGCACTCTTCTTCTTTGAAAGATTCCCAAATCATTCTGCCGCCAAGGAAGGCAAGAATGGCAAAGGCAATCCAATGGTCTATACTTTCTATGAAATGGCTGAAGCTTTTGGCGAACATCCATCCGATAAAAGGCATGATTGCTTGAAAAAGTCCGAATGTAAAAGCCATGATTAATATGGGTTTCCATCGGGTACGCTTCAAAATAATGCCACTTGCAATGGAGACAGCGAAACAATCCATCGCCAGACCTATTGCAAGCAACCAAATCTCTAGTCCTGTCATTATATTCTAAAGAGGCAATTTGTAAATAAGGGAATAAGTGATTCCCATATTGTTTGATTTAAACTTTCCGTAGCCGGGCACGTACCATGGATTTCCATATTCTCCGGTAGATGCTTTGGTTTTGTATTTCATACGTACCGACCACCCCATGTTAAAGTTTTTGTAGATACGCACTTTAACGCCTAAAACAATTTCCAGCCATTGCACGGAGCCTTTCATTCCCAAGTGGCTGAAAGGTACGCTTCCGCCCCAGTAACCATCTCCTAAACTGGGGTTACCTACTGCATCTCCCCAGATGGGATCGTCCGCCGGCATTGTGGAGACGTCATATTTAAATGAACTGAACGCATAGCGAAGTCCTGCATATAAATAGCTGTTCTTCTCTTTCTTCTTTGCCATGGTGTTGTAATCCACACCGATTCGGAAGAATGGAGCCATTTTGCTTTTATAGTGTATACCTGTTTCATTCCAGGTATCTGTTCCTCCCATACCAAACTCAAAGGTAGGGATGAATTTGTTTTTAAGATTGACGGCCACACTGACTTCAGAACTCATAAAGTCGCCTCCCAGAAGCTTGCTTCCGATGCCGTATAAATCCACACCGATATACGTACCATTGTAAAGTGGAATGGTATCTATCTCGGCAACCTCTTTCTTTTTCTGATCTCTTTTGGGTGTTTGCGTAGGCCGCTGTTGTTGGGCCAGCAACGGAAGTCCAATGCAAAAGAGTAGGAGCAGACTAATTAGTCGTTTCATCAGGTGTGCGTTCTGGCCGATAATTATAGAATATCTGCAAGTTCTGGATTTCATTTGTATTGGCTTCTTTATTTTGTATATGAAGAGAATCTATTTGGTCCGGTTGTCCATTGCCATACGGAGGAGGAAGGCCGGGTCTTCCTGGTTTGCCAAATTTGGCACTGATAATGTTTTGTTTCATCATATATCCACATTCCATTGATTGGAAATAAGGCGTATTCTGTTGTACAATGTATAATGTGTCAACATCATCTTTTTTACGCTTTGGATCATATCTGAATATGAATACAGTAGAGTCACTTGTATATCGTAGTGGAAGCATTAACGTATGCACATTCTTTTCATTGTTCAGAATGATAGAGTCAGTGCCTAATGCGGTGATTGTCAACGAATCGAGCGTGTCTTTTAGTGCAATATTAGGGTTGTCCGGATCGATGGTATATATCGTGCAATACATCATCGGACGTCCTGCCAATGAGCAATCGTTCTCGTCCGAGCACGAGGTATGAATGCTGACAGCACCGCCAACGATTATCAATAGGAGAAAGATACGAATTAAATTCTTCATAGTCAGCTTATTGAATGTGAATCAAATTTTCTTTTCTATCTGATAGTTATTCCGTTCCGGTGCATTGCGGGAGATTAATTCGCCAAGGAATCCGGCTAAGAATAATTGTGTACCTATAATCATTGCCGTCAGTGACAAATAAAAATAGGGAGAGTCGGTCACCAGTCGATAGGGGAGACCGTTGGACATAGCATATAGTTTACTGGCACCTACAATGATGACAGAAATCATTCCGACGAGAAACATCAATGATCCCAGCAGTCCGAAGAAATGCATCGGTTTGATACCGAATCGGGAAAGAAACCAAAGAGAAAGTAAATCCAAATATCCGTTCACGAAACGGTTTAGTCCGAATTTCGTCGTGCCGTATTTACGTGCCTGGTGGTGTACCACCTTTTCACCGATTTTCTTGAATCCAGCGTTCTTTGCCAGGTAAGGGATATAACGGTGCATTTCACCATAGACTTCGATATGCTTTACTACCTCTTTTCGATATGCTTTCAGGCCGCAGTTGAAGTCGTGCAGGTTTTTGATGCCCGACACTTTGCGGGCGGTCGCATTAAACAACTTGGTCGGCAGGGTCTTCGAAATAGGGTCATATCTCTTTTGTTTCCAGCCGGAAACCAAGTCGTAACCGTCCTCGGTAATCATCCGATAGAGTTCGGGAATTTCATCCGGGCTATCTTGTAGGTCAGCATCCATCGTTATGACTACGTCTCCTTCCGCTTCTGCGAATCCACAGTAGAGCGCGGGTGATTTACCGTAGTTACGGCGGAATTTGATACCTTTTACATGTTCCGATTGAGCTTTCAGCTTTTCGATCACTTCCCATGAATGGTCGGTACTTCCGTCATTAACGAAAATCACTTCGAATGAGAATCCGTTGGCTTGCATTACCCGTTCTATCCAAGCATAGAGTTCGGGTAGTGACTCTTCTTCATTGAATAATGGGACTACAACTGATATATCCATTGTACGAATTATGATTTATGATTTATAAATTATGATTGAACGGGTCCGTCATTTTCCGGTTTGGCCTTTTTCATTACCATCAATGCGGTAGGGATGGCCAGGATACTTCCCCAGAATACATCCCATGACAATAACTGCATGGTGATATTGATAGAAGTAAGTGAACGGGCGGTATCTATCGTTTCTTTTATAACTTCTTTGTTTTCTATCAAAGCCGGAGTGTTGGCCATCAACTCGTCCCATAGCTGGATATAAGAGTTGACGATAAAACCGTGATCGATGAACTGGAAATAGGCGTAGTGGGCCACGGCTACCAATAGGGAAGCAAACATATACATAAATATAGTGAAGAGCATGGCATGCGAAAATTGGATACTCCCCCCGCAAATCTTATCCCGATACATTTTCGCGTAGTGATATCCGATGAAAGGTACGGATAATGTCAGGATTACAAATAAAAGCGAAAGGAAAGGTATGTGGAATCCCAGCGGAAATAATATGAACTTCAATATCCAGTAGATTCCCATGTACGTGCCAAAATGCATGGCATATTTTTGTAAATAGCTTCTGTTCTCTGTCATCTTCATTTATAAATTGCGCACAAAGGTACAAATAATATCGGTTGGTAGGGGAAATCTGGTTGTTAAAGTTAATAAAGCAGGGGAAGTTGCTGTCTGAATATTTTTTTGCGATTTTAATTGCTTGAAACGTAGCTTGTTAGTATTTTATTCGTAAAAAAGTTATCTGCAGCTATTGCAGAATACATAAAAATGTCTACCTTTGCAACCGCAAAACGGGTAAGTCCTATACGGCCAGCTCCCTTCGAATCCTCCAGGGCTTGATCGCAGCAAAGGTAGTTGGTTGTAGCGGCGCGATATAGATAGCTTACCCACCCGCCTCTTTAGCTCAGTTGGCCAGAGCACGTGATTTGTAATCTCGGGGTCGTTGGTTCGAATCCGACAAGAGGCTCAAAAAGAAAAAAGCATTCAGGTAGTTTACTTGAATGCTTTTTTTATAATCTAGCATAGAGATTTACTTGATTCTCTTGTATCCATATACAGCCAAGTCGCCGAGTTCTTCTTCGATACGGAGCAGTTGGTTATATTTAGCCATACGATCCGAACGGCTTAACGAACCTGTCTTGATTTGTCCGCTGTTGGTAGCTACTGCGATATCGGCGATAGTAGCGTCTTCTGTTTCACCCGAACGGTGAGAGGTAACAGTGGTGTATCCATGGCGGTGAGCCATTTCGATAGCGTTCAATGTTTCTGTCAACGAACCGATTTGGTTTACTTTAATCAGGATAGAGTTGGCACAACCTTTTTCGATACCCATGGCAAGGAAGTCTACGTTAGTCACGAACAAATCGTCACCTACCAACTGGCAGCGGTTGCCGATGCGTTCTGTCAATTTCTTCCAACCTTCCCAGTCGTTTTCGCTCATACCGTCTTCGATAGAGTCGATAGGGAATTTGTTAATCAGTTCTTCCAGATAGTTGATTTGTTCTTCAGCAGTACGTTTCTTGCCTTTTTCGCCTTCAAACTTGGTATAATCATAAATACCATCGTGGTAGAATTCAGAAGAAGCGCAGTCCATACCGATCATCACATCTTTACCCGGTTCGTAGCCTGCGGCTTTGATAGCGGCAAGGATCGAGTTCAGGGCATCTTCTGTACCTTCGAGGTTAGGAGCGAAACCTCCTTCATCACCTACGGCAGTACTTAAACCACGGTCTTTCAAAACCTTTTTCAAGGCATGGAATACCTCAGCACCCATCCGCAGACCTTCTCTGAAAGAAGGAGCACCTACGGGACGAATCATAAATTCCTGAAATGCGATAGGAGCATCGCTATGTGAACCACCGTTGATGATGTTCATCATCGGTACAGGCATTACATACGTATTTGTTCCACCGATGTAACGGTATAGGGGAAGATCCAGATAGTTGGCGGCAGCTTTGGCTACGGCAAGAGATACACCGAGAATAGCGTTGGCACCTAAATTGGATTTAGTCTTAGTGCCGTCCAATGCCAGCATTGCGTAGTCGATACCTCTCTGATTGAGCGAAGACATACCAACCAGTTTCGGAGCGATGATTTTATTTACATTGTCAACCGCTTTTTGTACTCCTTTTCCACCATAACGTTTTTTATCACCATCGCGAAGCTCCAATGCTTCATGTTCACCTGTGGAAGCACCTGATGGTACAGATGCACGTCCTGTGATGCCGGATTCCAATACTACGTCAACTTCTACTGTGGGGTTACCTCTTGAATCGAGAATTTCTCGAGCTACAATTTTTTCAATTTTCATCGTTTCTATTGTTTTTGAATAAGATTTCTGCAAAAGTACGGACTTGACAGGGAGTGAGAAATCACTATAAATAGGTATTCTTTTTGAGCCTATTCCCTATATGTCGTTAGTCCGACCTTATATTATAACAACGGGACGATGTTTTTTGTTTGAGTGTGGCGGGGTGAATTTGCAGGATTTTAATCTTCGATAATAACCCCTAACAGTGGAAGCAAATCCATAGCCTGCAAGGAGGTGATGACAGCCCCTTTCAGATCGCTGATGTTAAGCGTGATTCCGCTGATGCGGGAAGTGCGCAAATCTATTCCGCGGAGCGAAGCATGTGAGAAATCGGCTTCTACAAGGTCGCAACCGTCAAAAGCGACAGATGAAAAACGGCAGTCGTTCAGAGTTCCGTTGCGGAGCTGGCTGTGTGCAAAACGTACCTGATTCATTTTACTCATGGCGAGGTTGATGTAACCGGCATTGCAGTCGTGCAGCAAGACATGATTCATCGTTGTTTCAGATAAATTGGTACCCAATAGTTTGCAGGAAATGAATTCTACCCGGTAGAGCGAACTTTCAGCAAAAGAGATGTTGGATAAATCACAGTTCTCGAACCTGACATCGGTCAGTTGGGAAGAATGGAATTTACATTCGCTGAATGTCTGATTTTGGAAAGTACAGTTCTTGAAACTTTTATAAGATTTGTCGATACCTTCTTCTTTTCCTTTACAGAATAAAAGATGAGAGACGGTTTCTTCTCTGTCGAGCCATTCCTGTAGGGTAGTAGTACTGACTTCCTGCTCTTCCATCATGGGAGGAACAACGCGGACGGGTTTGATTGGGCTTCTTTTCATCATGCCTTTCCCACATATCCGCCGGCTACCACAGCGGCCAATCCTATACCTATACTTATTAATGTATATAGAATAAATACTCCGTAAAATTCTCCTTTCAGTAGACCTACGCCGTCACTGGAGAAAGTAGAGAACGTTGTGAAACCTCCACATAAGCCCGTTGTCAGAAACAAACGGACTTCGAACGGAAGGTGAAACCGTTCTGAAAGGGCATAAAACAGGCCGATAAGAAAACTACCGAGGAGATTGACAGTGAAAGTAGCCCATGGAAAATGGTAGGGGACGATTCGTTCGTGCATTAACAACTGAATGAAATAACGCAATGCACTACCCGTGCCTCCGCCGATAAAGATATAGATAACTTCTTTGCTCATTTGATTGAAAGATTGATATTATTTAGGCGACTTCAAAATCCTTTTCGAGTTGCTCGAAACCTCCGGGATAAATTAAGGCGTTGTGCCATATGAATAATAAAATGTTTATTGTGATTGAGATAATAATCTGCAAATATAGGAAGATTATGCAATATTCATATTTAATCCTTTTAATTTATTCACCATAGACACTATATTTTTTCTAGTCTCAAAATATGTTATCTGCTTTATTCTTAAATACTTATTCTGTTTTTGGTTCTGTATCCCTCTATATTTTCTTTATAAAGAAAAACACCTCTTGTGTTTCCGGTCTATCTTTGCCATACGATTATTAACTAACTCATTTATATCATGAAGAACATGAAAATAGGAACTGTAATAGGGCTCTGTCTGTTGCTCTCTTTTTTCTTCGGCACATCAGCTAAAGCCGAAAGTATCACTTCTCCTGACGGACAATTAAAACTTAATTTCTCTGTCAATGCGCAAGGAGAACCGGTGTACGAACTTTCTTATAAAGGAAAAGAAGTAATTAAACCATCGAAACTGGGATTGGAATTAAAGAATGATCCGGGACTGATGAACGGATTCACGCTGATCGATACGAAAACTGCTACTTTTGACGAAACATGGCAGCCTGTGTGGGGAGAGGTGAAATCCATCCGCAACCATTATAATGAAATGGCTGTCACCTTGAATCAAAAGGCACAAGATCGTAATCTGATTATTTGTTTTCGTCTTTATAACGATGGTTTGGGATTCCGTTATGAATTTCCACAGCAGAAAAATCTGAATTACTTCGTTATCAAAGAAGAACATTCTCAATTCGCTATGGCTGGCGATCATACAGCCTTCTGGATTCCCGGCGATTATGATACGCAGGAATATGACTATACCGAATCCAAACTTTCAGAAATTCGCGGATTATTACAGGGGGCAATTACTTCAAATGCTTCTCAAACACCTTTCTCTCCGACAGGTGTACAAACTTCCCTGCAAATGAAAACGGCCGACGGATTGTATATCAATCTGCATGAAGCCGCTTTGATCGACTACTCTTGTATGCATCTGAATCTGGACGATCAGAACCTGATTTTTGAATCATGGCTGACTCCTGATGCGAAAGGAGATAAGGGGTATATGCAGACTCCCTGTCGTTCACCCTGGCGTACGGTGATTGTAAGTGATGATGCCCGTGATATTCTGGCTTCTAAATTGACTCTGAACCTGAATGAGCCTTGTATTTATGAAGATGTTTCCTGGATTAAGCCGGTGAAATATATCGGAGTGTGGTGGGAAATGATCACCGGAAAAGGTTCCTGGTCGTATACGGATGATGTTTATTCGGTGAAACTTGGACAGACGGATTATTCCAAAACAAAGCCAAACGAACGCCATTCAGCCAACAATGATAAAGTGAAACGTTATATCGATTTTGCTTCCGAACATGGATTCGACCAAGTATTGGTGGAAGGCTGGAATGAAGGTTGGGAAGACTGGTTTGGAAATTCGAAGGATTATGTCTTTGATTTCGTCACTCCGTATCCTGATTTTGACGTGAAAATGCTCAATGCGTATGCAAAGGAAAAAGGGGTGAAGCTGATGATGCATCACGAGACCTCTGCTTCTGTACGTAACTACGAACGTCATCTTGATAAAGCATATCAGTTTATGATAGATAACGGGTATAATGCTGTGAAGAGTGGATATGTAGGTAACATTATTCCTCGTGGAGAACATCATTACGGACAGTGGATGAATAACCATTATTTATATGCGGTAGAAAAAGCTGCCGAATATAAGATATGTGTAAATGCCCACGAAGCAACCCGTCCCACAGGATTATGTCGTACCTACCCGAATCTGATTGGTAACGAATCGGCCCGTGGCACGGAATATGAAGCTTTTGCAGGCAACAAACCGTTCCATACCACTTTGCTTCCTTTCACCCGTCAGATTGGTGGACCGATGGATTATACGCCGGGTATTTTTGATACCAAACTATCTTTCTTGTCGGGCGATCACAGCTTTGTACGTACTACTTTGGCTAAACAATTAGCGCTTTATGTAACGATGTACAGCCCTTTGCAAATGGCAGCCGACTTTCCGGAAAGTTACGAACGCCACATGGATGCGTTTCAATTTATCAAAGAGGTAGCTGTTGATTGGGATGACAGCAAGTATCTGGAAGCAGAACCGGGAGATTATATCACGGTTGCCCGTAAAGCAAAAGGTACTGATAACTGGTTTGTAGGCGGCATCACCGACGAAAATCCCCGTACCTCTGCTTTTACGCTTGATTTTCTTGAACCGGGAAAACAATATGTAGCCACTCTTTATGCTGACGGAAAAGATGCTGACTTTGAAAAGAATCCGACCTCTTATCAGATAAAAAAAGGATTGGTGACAAACAAGAATAAGATGTCTGTGAAGCTGGCACGCAGTGGAGGGTTTGCAGTAAGTCTGATAGAAGCAACTCCTGCCGACTTGAAAACAATCAGGAAATGGAAATAAGATTCAGGTAAAAAGATTGTTTACGGATTCCTCGTTTTTTAATAAATATTAGTTGTGCTTCGCAAAGAAAACTAAAACTTTGCGGAGTACTTTTTTTATAGGACGGATTCTTTTTTGTACTTTTGCGCCATCTTTTTTAAAACATCATCAATAAAGAGAACAACATGGGAGGTTTTTTCGGAACAGTCTCGAAAACTAGTTGCGTGACTGATTTATTCTATGGCACAGATTATAACTCACATCTGGGTACCAAGCGAGGAGGACTCGCAACATACAGTGAGGAAAAAGGGTTTATCCGCTCCATTCACAATTTGGAAAGTACTTATTTCCGAACCAAATTTGAAGGAGAACTAGACAAATTTAAAGGAAACGCCGGCATCGGCATCATTAGCGACACAGACGCACAGCCTATCATCATCAATTCTCATCTCGGGCGTTTCGCCATTGTCACAGTCGCTAAAATAGCCAATATCCAGGAATTGGAAGAAGAACTTCTCAATCAAAACATGCACTTCGCCGAACTTAGTTCGAGCAACACCAACCAGACGGAACTTATCGCATTACTTATTATACAAGGTAGAACCTTTGCTGAAGGTATCGAAAATGTGTTTAATCACATTAAAGGTTCTTGCTCTATGCTGCTCCTGACGGAAGATGGTAGCATCATCGCTGCCCGTGACCGATGGGGACGTACTCCGGTAGTGATTGGAAAGAAAGACGGTGCTTATGCTGCAACGAGCGAATCGTCCAGCTTCCCGAATCTGGATTATGAGATTGAGAGATATTTAGGTCCCGGCGAGATTGTCCGTATGTATGACGATCACATCGACCAGCTTCGCAAACCCAATGAGGATATGCAAATTTGCTCGTTCCTGTGGGTGTACTATGGTTTCCCGACTTCTTGCTATGAAGGAAAGAATGTGGAAGAAGTGCGTTTCACCAGCGGATTGAAAATGGGGCAGACGGATGAATCGGAAGTGGACTGCGCCTGCGGTATTCCTGATTCGGGAGTGGGTATGGCTTTAGGATATGCCGAAGGAAAGGGAGTTCCCTATCATCGTGCTATCTCGAAATATACACCGACGTGGCCTCGTAGCTTTACTCCCAGCAATCAGGAGATGCGTTCGCTGGTAGCCAAGATGAAGCTGATTCCTAACCGTGCGATGTTGCAAAATAAACGTTTGTTGTTCTGTGACGATTCTATTGTACGGGGAACTCAACTGCGTGATAATGTGAAGATTCTGTATGATTATGGAGCAAAAGAGGTACACATGCGTATCGCTTGCCCGCCATTGATTTACGCTTGTCCGTTTGTCGGTTTCTCGGCTTCCAAAAATGCATTGGAGTTGATAACCCGTCGCATTATCAAGGAACTGGAAGGTGATGAAAATAAGAATTTGGAGAAATATGCCACTACCGGTTCTCCGGAATACGAAAAGATGGTTAGCATTATTGCCGAGCGTTTCGGACTAAGTTCATTGAAATTTAACACGCTGGAAACGTTGATTGAGGCTATCGGCTTACCTAAATGCAAAGTATGTACACATTGCTTTGATGGTAGCAGCCACTTTTAAAGCAGTAAAATAGGATATTTAAATATCCGGATAAAAGTATACAATAAAAAAGAGCCGTGAATTGCTTTGTAATTCACGGCTCTTTTTTTACCTTTACGGCACTATAAACTATCAAATTGTAAATTGTAAATCGTTAAATCGTAAATAGAAATGACTTTAGTAAACAGATTTTTAAAGTATGTAAGTTTCGATACACAATCTGATGAATCGACTGGGCTTACTCCAAGTACTCCTAAGCAGATGATTTTTGCTGAATACTTGAAAAAAGAGTTGGAATCTTTGGGATTGGAAGATATTACTTTGGATGAGCATGGCTATCTTTTTGCTACACTTCCTGCCAATATAGATAAAGAAGTACCCACTATCGGATTTATTGCCCACATGGATACAAGTCCTGATATGACAGGTAAAGATGTCACTCCGCGGATTGTGGAAAAATATGATGGCTCGGATATTGTGCTTTGTGCTGAAGAGAATGTGATTCTTTCTCCATCGCAATTCCCGGAATTGCTGGATCATAAGGGGGAAGACTTGATTGTAACCAACGGAAAAACGTTGCTCGGTGCCGACGACAAAGCGGGTATTGCGGAAATTGTATCTGCGATGGTTTATCTGAAGGAACATCCCGAAATCAAACACGGTAAAATCCGTATCGGCTTCAATCCTGACGAAGAAATCGGTGAAGGTGCTCATAAATTCGATGTAGAGAAATTCGGTTGCGAATGGGGATATACGATGGATGGAGGTGAAGTAGGGGAGTTGGAGTTTGAGAACTTTAATGCCGCTGCCGCAAAAATAACCTTTAAAGGACGTAATGTGCATCCGGGGTATGCCAAGGATAAGATGATTAACTCTATCTATCTTGCCAATCAGTTTATCACGATGCTTCCCTCACAGGAAAGACCGGAACATACGACCGGCTATGAAGGATTTTATCACCTGATTGGTATTCAGGGAGATGTGGAGCAAAGCACTGTATCTTATATCATCCGCGACCATGACCGTGTAAAATTTGAGAACCGCAAAAAAGAGATAGAACGTCTGGTAGCTCAAATGAACGCTGAATATGGAGCTGGAACTGCGACACTCGAACTGCGCGACCAGTATTATAATATGCGTGAGAAAATAGAACCGGTAATGCACATCATCGATACTGCTTTTGCAGCTATGGAAGCCGTTGGCGTGAAACCGAACGTAAAACCGATTCGTGGAGGTACGGATGGTGCGCAGCTCTCTTTCAAAGGATTGCCTTGTCCGAATATCTTTGCCGGTGGTCTGAATTTCCACGGACGTTACGAATTCGTATCTATCCAGAATATGGAAAAAGCGATGAAAGTGATCGTGAAAATAGCTGAACTGGTAGCTTCCAAATAAAAAAGGTGGTAAACACAGGTAATACTTAAAACTTAATACTTGATTAATACTTAATACTTTAAAATAATGAAAACCACTCCGTTTACAGAGAAACATATCATACTCGGTGCTAAGATGCACGAGTTTGCAGGTTATAATATGCCTATTGAGTACTCCGGTATCATTGACGAACACCTGACTGTTTGTCAAAGTGTCGGTGTATTTGATGTGTCGCACATGGGAGAATTTTGGGTGAAAGGTCCACATGCATTAGCCTTTCTGCAGAAAATAACTTCCAATAATGTGGCGGCATTGGCTCCGGGTAAAATACAATATACCTGTTTTCCCAATGAAGAGGGAGGTATTGTAGATGATTTGCTGGTGTATCAGTACGAGCCGGAAAAATACATGCTGGTAGTCAACGCTGCCAATATGGAAAAAGACTGGAACTGGTGTGTTTCTCACAATACGGAAGGGGCCGAGTTGGAAAACTCTTCGGACAACATAGCTCAACTCGCTGTACAGGGCCCGAAGGCTGTTCTAGCTCTGCAAAAGTTGACGGACATTGATCTTGCTTCTATTCCATATTATACATTTAAAGTTGGAACGTTTGCAGGTGAAGAGAATGTGATAATCTCCAATACGGGTTATACCGGTGCGGGAGGTTTCGAACTTTATTTCTATCCGTCTGCTGCTGATCGTATATGGAAAGTGGTTTTTGAAGCTGGTGAGGAATACGGCATTAAACCTATCGGTTTGGGAGCTCGTGATACACTTCGGTTGGAAATGGGCTTCTGTCTGTATGGTAATGACTTGGATGATACTACTTCTCCGATAGAAGCCGGACTGGGTTGGATTACTAAGTTTGTGGAAGGTAAGGATTTTATCAACCGTCCGTTGCTGGAAAAACAGAAAACGGAAGGTGTTACCCGTAAACTGGTTGGTTTTGAAATGGTTGACCGCGGGATTCCCCGCCACGGCTATGAACTGGTAAATGCTGAAGGCGAGCAAGTGGGAGTGGTTACTTCCGGTACGATGTCGCCTACCCGTAAGATTGGTATCGGCATGGGATATGTAAAGCCGGAATATAGTAAAGTGGGCACGGAAATCTGTATTGATATGCGTGGTCGGAAGTTAAAAGCAGTGGTAGTGAAACCTCCTTTTAGAAAATAAGAAATAAGCTGGTTGTTGTGTATAGCCCCGGATAAGTATCGACTCTATCCGGGGCTAACTTATTTTAGGACGTTATTGCAAAACATATCCGTAGATATGTTGTTTATCCCATAGAAATAATATAATTTTGTCATCAAATACGATGAAATAATGTCTCAATTACCTACTCTTATAGCTGACCTCGCACTGATATTGATCTGTGCCGGTGTTATGACTTTGTTGTTTAAGAAGTTGAAGCAACCTCTGGTCTTGGGATATGTAGTTGCCGGATTCCTGGCAAGTCCGCATATGCCGTATACTCCTTCAGTGATGGATACTGCCAATATTAAGACATGGGCAGATATTGGTGTCATTTTCTTGTTGTTTGCTCTCGGTTTGGAGTTTAGTTTTAAGAAGATTGTCAAGGTGGGTGGTTCTGCTATCATAGCTGCCTGTACCATCATCTTTTGTATGATTTTGTTAGGTATAGGAGTCGGTATGGGCTTTGGCTGGCACCGGATGGATAGTTTGTTTCTGGGTGGTATGATTGCAATGTCGTCTACCACTATTATTTATAAAGCTTTTGACGATTTGGGATTAAGGAAGAAACAGTTTACGGGACTGGTGTTGAGCATCTTGATTTTGGAAGATATTTTAGCCATTGTATTAATGGTGATGCTTTCCACGATGGCGGTCAGCCATAATTTTGAAGGGACCGAAATGTTGGAAAGTATCGGCAAATTATTGTTTTTCCTTATCCTGTGGTTTGTTGTCGGCATTTATCTGATTCCTGAATTCTTAAAGCGCTGCCGGAAATTGATGGGAGAGGAGACTTTGCTTATTGTGTCGTTGGCGCTTTGCTTTGGTATGGTAGTGATGGCAGCTCATACAGGTTTCTCTGCTGCATTTGGTGCATTTATTATGGGCTCTATTTTGGCGGAAACGATTGAAGCGGAATCCATAGACCGGCTGGTGAAGCCTGTTAAGGACCTTTTCGGAGCTATCTTTTTCGTATCGGTTGGTATGATGGTAGATCCGGCAATGATTGTAGAATATGCTGTTCCTATTATAGTAATCACTTTGGCTGTTATTTTGGGGCAGTCTGTTTTTGGTACTTTCGGTGTCATACTCTCCGGAAAACCATTAAAGACGGCTATGCAATGCGGCTTTAGTTTAACGCAGATTGGTGAATTTGCATTTATTATTGCCTCTTTGGGAGTCTCCTTGCATGTAACGAGTGATTTTCTGTATCCGATAGTAGTAGCAGTCTCTGTCATTACTACTTTCCTGACTCCTTACATGATTCGTTTTGCCGAGCCGGCTTCCACTTTTGTAGATGCGCATCTTCCGGAATCATGGAAAAAAATGATGATGCGTTACTCCTCCGGTTCGCAAACAGCACTCAATCATGAGAATTTGTGGAAGAAGCTAATCTTGGCAATGGTACGTATTACAGTTGTTTATTCAATTGTCAGCATATCGATTGTTGCGCTCTCTTTTCGTTTTGTTGTGCCATTCTTTAAAGAGAATCTGCCTCATTTCTGGGCGTCGTTATTAGGAGCCGCATTTATTATCCTATGTATTGCCCCTTTCTTGCGTGCCATCATGGTGAAAAAGAACCATTCGGTCGAGTTTATGACTTTATGGCATGATAATCGTGCTAATCGTGCACCATTGTTATCAACAATCGTGATTCGCATTATGATAGCAGTGCTTTTTGTCATCTTTATTATTTCCGGATTATTTAAGGCGTCTATCGGCTTGATTATTGGTGTGGCCGTACTTGTCGTTTTGCTGATGGTATGGTCTCGCCGTCTGAAGAAGCAATCGATATTGATTGAACGTCGCTTTTTTCAGAATCTTCGTTCCAGAGATGTACGTGCAGAGTATTTAGGAGAGAAAAAACCGGAATATGCCGGGCGTTTGTTGTCACATGATTTACATCTTGCTGATATGGAAATTCCGGGTGAATCTTGTTGGGCAGGAAAGACATTGATGGAACTGAATCTGGGAAAGAAGTTTGGAGTTCATGTGGCTTCTATCCTTCGTGGAAAGAGGCGTATTAATATTCCGGGCGGTTCTGTCCGGTTGTTTCCAATGGATAAGATACAGGTGATAGGAACAGATGAACAATTGAGCGTCTTTAATGAAGCGATGCAAAATGGAGCGAAGATAGACTGGGAGGTCTATGAAAAGAGTGAAATGGCTTTGAAGCAATTTATCATTGACAGTGATTCTGTTTTTCTCGGTAAAACGATTCGTGAATCGGGTATTCGCGACAAATATCATTGCATGATAGCGGGCGTTGAGAGTGAAGACGGTACGTTGATGGTTCCCGATGTAAATGCTCCGCTCGAAGAAGGTGATGTTGTTTGGGTGGTAGGTGAAAAAGAGGATGTATACCAATTAGTCGATCAAAAAAACGAAAAAGTACAAGCTGGATAAGAATGGAATACTTATTTTTGCAACGATAAAAACTTAAAATAATAATATCATGAAGAGTGATCCGAAAGAATGTCTGTATTGCCAGAACAATGAAACGCTGCATAATCTGATGATTGAGATAGCGCAATTGAGTGTGTCACGTGTGTTTCTATTTAAAGAACAAACCTATCGTGGACGTTGTCTTGTTGCTTACAAAGACCATGTGAACGATTTAAATGAATTGAGTGATGAAGACCGTAATGCTTTTATGGCAGATGTAGCGCGTGTCACTCGTGCCATGCAAAAAGCTTTCCAACCGGAAAAGATTAATTATGGTGCTTACTCGGATAAATTGTCTCATCTACATTTTCATTTAGCTCCTAAGTATGTGGATGGCCCTGATTATGGAGGTATATTCCAAATGAACCCGGGAAAGGTTTATCTGACTGATGCAGAATATCAGGAATTGATTGATGCTGTTAAAGCAAATCTATAAACGGTAAATTTTGCGGGGTGCCCTGAAAGGGCATAATTGTATACAGTTCCGCCCTTTCAGGGCTTGTGGCCGGTGTGTTTTTTTCGTAGGGCGTTGCCCTACGCTATATAATTAAGCCCTTTCAGGACACCCCAATAAATATATAATTGTAAGGCTTTCAGCCTAACCGCTAAATTCCCATTTATTATTCTTCACTGTCAAAATCGAAATCAAAGTCGAAATCATCCATGAACTCCGGAGTTGTAAATTCATCCAGTTCCCGGCGGTCTTTCTTGGTCGGTCGTCCGGTTCCACGTGCACGATCTACGAATCCGCTGATTTTACTCATTTCAAGCAGTTCGTATTGATCGGGAGTAGTTACGTTTTCCATCATTTCCGATACAAGTTTGGCTCCCACACGTTTTTCAATAGTTTGTAATACCTTGAATGAATAAGTGATAGGCGGTTTCTTCACCTGAATAACGTCTCCCGGTTTTATCATACGGGCAGCTTTGGCTAGAGAACCGTTGATGGTAATGCGTCCTTTTTTGCAGGCTTCTGCTGCAATCGTACGTGTCTTGAAGATGCGGACAGCCCACATCCATTTATCTATTCTTGCTTCGGCCATTTTAGTTAGTTATTTAGTGATAAATAATTCTTTGGTTAGTATTAGTTGACGTTGTCATTTATTGCTAACCATTCATTGTCATCTTTATTTTTTTTTGGGGGGGGAGCTAGTCCATTATTTTTTATTGAACTGGTTCATTGTGATGTCAATACCGGCGAGGCAGAAACTTTTTATAATTTCCCCTGCCATCTCCAGTCTTTCATCCATTGTTTTCCAATCTTCGTCAGTGAAGTGTCCGAGTACATAATCAACCTGTCCGCCACGTGGAAAATCATTTCCGATACCAAATCGCAGGCGGGCATAGTTTTGAGTGCCCAGAATAGCGGCGATATGCTTCAGTCCATTATGTCCTGCGTCACTCCCTTTTCCTTTCAGGCGTAAAGTTCCAAAGGGAAGAGCCAGATCATCTACTACGATCAGTACATTTTCCAATGGAATATTTTCTTTCTGCATCCAATAGCGAACGGCCAGTCCGCTTAGGTTCATAAAAGTCGATGGCTTAAGCAAAATCAACTGGCGTCCTTTGATAGAAAAGCTGGTAGTGAATCCATATCGTCCATCCATGAAAGGGGGAGCGTTATTGATTCTAGCCAATGCTTCTACTGTCATGAATCCGATATTATGTCGGGTCTCATGATATTCGGGACCAATGTTTCCCAGTCCGACAACTAAGTATTTTATCATCGTATTTCCGTAAAACAGTTCATTAATATAGAAAGAGAAACGCAGATTAATACAAATTAATGCAGACTGAACATCTGCTTTAATCTGCATTAATCTGCGTTTGAAGTATATCTCTTTACAGGGATAATCTCAATTACTTACCAGCGGCTGCTGCTGCACCTCTTGCTGCACGAGTCAACTTAACAGCACATACAACGGCTTCTTTTGCACTAATCAGTTCAAGACCTTCGAAGCTCAATTCGCCAACTTTAACAGTCTTACCCAATCCCAGGTGAGAAACGTTAACGGTCAACTTTTCAGGAATTACATTGTACAAAGCTTTCACTTTGATCTTACGCATCTGCAGTGCAAGTTTACCACCGGCTTTCACACCTTCTGCAAGACCTTCCAACTGTACAGGAACTTCCATTACGATAGGTTTAGCTTCGTCAATTTGATAGAAGTCAACGTGTAGGATAGTATCTTTTACCGGGTGGAACTGAATATCTTTCAGGATAGCGTTTACTTTTTTGCCATCGATAATCAGGTCTACAACGTAGATGTGCGGAGTATAAACCAAGTTACGAAGTCCTTCGTTAGTCACTGTGAAGTGAACTACTTCATTACCTCCGTAAAGTACACAAGGTACACCACCGTTTTTACGAATTTCTTTCAAAGCTCTTGCTTGTTCTGAAGAGCGTTCTGCAATTGTTCTTGCAGTTCCTTTTACTTCAATTGATTTCATTTCTTTAAAAAATTGTGTTACTCTAAATTAAGTTAGTTTGCTTAATTCACCATCACACGATGTGGATTATCACACGATGTTGCAAAAAAGCGGTGCAAAAGTACATCTTTTTTTTGAAATATCAAAGAGTTACTTTCTTAAAAGTCAATATCAATCTTAATTTCGCTCTCCAATTTGTTTTCCCGGGCTTCTTCGATTGCTTTCCGTTCATTTTCTTCATCAGCTTCGATGTTCAGGCGGGCGATATATTCGTTTGCGTCGCTGCACTCAATGAAATTCACTGCTTCTTCGAGTCCTGCCATAAACTTCTGAAAGTCTTCCCTATATAGGAAGATTTTGTGTTTCTCGAAACTAACTTGAGAATCATCGCCTTCTCCCGTTATCACTTTTTTGCTCTCTGTAATAGCCAGGAACATTTCATCTTTACGATTCTTTTTTACGTCGAGGTAATAGATGCGTTTACCTGCCTTAATGGACTTGGAGAATACGATCTCCTTATCATTCATGTCTGCGCTCATTTTCTTTTTTAAATCTTCCATATCTTTCGGTCCGTTTATAATCGGCTTCAAAATTGGATATTTTTTTTAAACTGTCAAAAGAAAAAGCGCAGAGAATCAAATACTGCATTAAAAAATGTGATTTATTAGTGGAAACTCATTAAAAATATCTACTTTTGCAGTTCGATAACAACAGTATTAATTTGAATTATGATCAACAGAGTTCTTATTCGTCTTAAGATTATACAGATAGTATATGCCTATTATCAGAATGGCAGCAAAAATCTAGACTCAGCGGAGAAAGAGTTATTCTTTAGTCTTTCAAAGGCGTATGACCTTTACAACTATTTGCTAATGCTGATGATAGCATTGACAGAGTATGCACAAAAACGTATTGATGCGGCAAAAGCTAAATTGGCACCTACGAAAGAGGAGTTGTATCCCAACAGGAAGTTCGTAGATAACAAGTTTATTGCTCAATTGGAAGTCAATAAACAATTGACGGAGTTTATAGCCAATCAGAAAAGAACCTGGACAAACGACCAGGACTTTATCAAAGAGCTTTATGAGAAAATTGTAGAAACCGATATCTATAAAGATTATATGGCTTCTGATGACAATTCATACGAAGCTGATCGTGAACTGTGGAGAAAAATCTATAAGACATACATCTTCAATAATGATTCTCTTGACCAGGTATTGGAAGACCAGAGTCTGTACTGGAATGATGATAAAGAAATTGTAGACACGTTCGTCTTGAAAACAATCAAACGCTTTGATGAAAAGAAGGGTGCCAACCAGGAACTGCTTCCGGAATTTAAGGATGACGAAGATCAGGAGTTTGCACGTCGTCTGTTCCGTCGCACCATTTTGAATTCTGACTATTACCGTCATTTGGTGAGTGAGAATACAAAAAACTGGGATTTGGACCGCATCGCATTTATGGATGTAATCATTATGCAGACTGCATTAGCAGAAATTCTTAGTTTCCCGAACATTCCGGTCAGTGTTTCGTTAAATGAATATGTAGAGATTGCGAAGTTGTATAGCACAGCTAAAAGCGGTAGCTTTATCAACGGTACGCTGGATGGAATAGTTAATCAATTAAAAAAAGAAGGTAAGTTGACTAAAAACTGATACCTTTGTCCATATAGTAGAAACTAAAACAGATTATTTATGAACGTATTGACTGTATTATTGCAAGCTCCTGCCGGTGCTGCCGGAGGTGGAAGTATGATGTGGATCATGCTGATAGCTATGTTTGTTATCATGTATTTCTTTATGATCCGTCCTCAAAATAAGAAGCAGAAAGAAATAGCTAATTTCCGTAAATCTCTTCAGGTAAATCAGAATGTGATTACTGCAGGTGGTATCCACGGAACAATCAAGGAAATTACTGACGACTATATAGTACTTGAGATTGCTTCTAATGTAAAGATTAAAATAGACAAGAATTCTATATTCGCTGATGCTTCAGCGGCTAGCAATCAGTCTAAATAAATAGTTGGTAAATAAATGCCTATGTTTGATCGTAGGAATATAAAATATACATATTTAAAACTATCTAAGAAAATTAAGGATTTTCTGCTCAGTGATAAGAGCAGAGAGTTCTTAATTTTTTTATTTTTCTTCCTGATAGCCGGTGGATTCTGGTTGCTTCAGACGCTCAATAATGATTATGAAGCGGAGTTTTCTATCCCGGTGCGAATGAAAGATCTTCCTAACAATGTAGTGTTGACTTCGGAACCTCCTTCCGAACTTCGTGTCAGAGTGAAAGATAAAGGAACAGTGCTTCTCAATTATATGTTGGGGAAAAGTTTCTTTCCGGTCAATCTAGGTTTTCTTGATTATAAAGGAAAAGATAATCATGTGAAAATTTATGCTTCCGACTTTGAGAAAAAAATATTAAGCCAACTGAATGTATCCTCCAAAATCCTATCGATCAAGCCGGATACATTAGAATATATCTATTCCGAAGGAAAGTCCAAGCTGGTTCCTGTTCGTTTTCAGGGGAAAGTGACAGCCGGACTTCAATATTATGTATCTGACACCATTTGTAAGCCGGACTCTGTATTGGTTTATGCTCCGGAAGGAATTTTGGATACTATAACAACTGCATATACTCAAAATATAACTTTGGAGAATATATCCGATACAACCCGGCGACGAATTCCGCTGACTTCTGAAAGAGGAGTGAAGTTTGTTCCGGCTTCAGTAGAAATGACTTTTCCGGTGGATATTTATACGGAGAAAACGGTCGAAGTGCCATTACATGGAGTTAATTTTCCGGCAGATAAGGTGTTGCGCACTTTTCCTTCCAAAGTTCAGATTACTTTTCAAGTGGGGTTAAAACGGTTCCGCAGTATAAAAGCAAGCGATTTTATCATCAATATCTCTTATGAAGAATTGCTGAAGCTTGGCTCTGATAAATATACGGTTAAATTGAAATCGTTTCCAAGTGGAATAAATCAAATACGTATTGTTCCCGAGCAAGTGGACTTCCTGATAGAACAAATTACTTCTAATGGCGATTAAGATTGGCATAACCGGTGGTATTGGTAGTGGAAAAAGTGTTGTTTCCAGACTACTCGGAATAATGGGAATACCTGTCTATATATCAGATATAGAAGCAAAGCGAATCACACAGACAGATCCGGTGATTCGCCGGGGGCTTTGTGATCTGGTTGGTCAGGATGTGTTTCTTCAGGGTGGAGAATTGAATCGTTCTTTGTTGGCTTCTTATATGTTCGGTCATCAGGATCATGTGCGGAAAGTGAATGAGATTATTCATCCGCAAGTGAAAGAAGATTTCCGACAATGGGCTGCCCGATTGAAAAGTGAACTGCTGGTGGGTATGGAGTCTGCAATACTGGTGGAGGCTGGTTTTAAGGATGAAGTTGATTTTCTGGTTATGGTATATGCACCGCTGGAAGTGAGAGTGGAACGTGCTGTAAAGCGGGACTGTTCGTCAAGAGAACTGGTGATGAAGCGTATCGAAGCTCAAATGAGTGATGAAGTAAAGAGAAGCTATGCCGATTTCGTGATAGTGAATGATGATGAAACACCGTTAATTCCACAGGTTTTGGAGCTTATTTCTTTGCTATCTAAAAATAATCATTACCTTTGCTCCGCAAAAAAATAATTAATAAATAAAAGGATATATACTATGTTGAAGACTATCTTGTCTATCTCAGGTAAACCGGGATTATACAAACTTATTTCGCAAGGAAAAAATATGTTGATTGTTGAATCAGTCAATGCTGAAAAGAAACGTTTCCCTGCTTATGGTAATGAAAAAATTATCTCTTTGGCAGATATAGCAATGTACACGGACGATGCAGAAGTTCCTTTGTATGATGTGTTGGAGTCAATAAAAGAGAAAGAAAAATCAGCGCAGGCTTCTATCGATCCGAAAAAAACGACTCCCGAACAATTGCGTGAATACTTGGCTGAAGTATTACCTAATTTTGATCGTGAACGTGTATATGTAGCCGATATTAAGAAATTGGTTGCTTGGTATAACATCTTAATTTCTAATGGAATTACAGAATTCAAACCGGAAGGAGAGATTAAGGAAGAAGAAGTTGCAGAGTAATCTGTATAGTTTATTTAATAGGAATAAAGAACATGATAATCATTTAAGGTGGTTATCATGTTTTTTTTATATAAACACTTGTAGGTTTAGGAAAAAATTAGTATTATTTGGGTAATCTTTTGCAATAATAAATATCCTCTACTTATATTGTAAATAATGGTGCTTTTTATGTATCTTTGTCGCTGTTCACCATTCTTGGGAATATAGCTCGTGGATGCTGAATAACGTTTTTTAATGTTGGGTATGGAGACAATAACAAATAAAGAAGTAAACGTCCGTTTGGACAATGAAAAAGGGACATTATGCCTGACAGGTTTGTTGGCAGGTACAATGGTATTCCTTTACGATTCACAGGGAGAACTAAGAGGTAAACATAAATTTGCTTTGCCTTCATTGACTATGGAAATACCCCAACCGGGCACTTATGTTTTGGTGATGAGTCATCCGAACTGCCAACCGGAAGTTCGGCGAATTACATATTTAGGAATATAAAAAAGGTGCTGCCTAACAAGTTTCTTTTTAACGATTTCACCCCTATCAGAGTTCAAACAAACTCTGATAGGAGTGATTTTCAATTTTAGGGACTTGTTAGACAGCCCATTCTATTTGAATGATGACTTTTAATTTCTGAATACCAATCCGTCTCCGTCAGCATCAACGATAATTGCTTTGCTTCGGTCGACTTCCTGTGATAGTAACTTCTTGGATAGATCATTCAGCAGATAGCGTTGAATAGCCCTCTTCACCGGACGAGCTCCAAATTCAGGATCATAACCCACTTGCGATAAGAAGTTCAATGCTCCTTCTGTCAATTGCAGTTCCACTCCGTTTTCGGCAAGCATTTTCTGTACTCCCTTAATTTGTAAAAGTACGATTTGCTTGATTTCTTTTTCGTTCAATGGTAAGAACATAATCGTTTCATCAATACGGTTCAGGAATTCCGGACGAATTGTCTTTTTCAACATATTCATCACTTCCTTCTTCGTTTCTTCGATTACTTCTTCCTTATTGGAACCATGCAACTTCTCCATCTGACTTTGTATATAAGAACTGCCCATATTTGAAGTCATGATGATAATGGTATTTTTGAAGTTGACCACCCTTCCTTTATTGTCAGTCAGTCGTCCGTCATCCAATACCTGTAACAGAATATTGAAGACATCCGGATGAGCTTTTTCTATTTCGTCAAACAAAACAACAGAGTAAGGTTTCCGTCGTATAGCTTCTGTCAACTGACCGCCCTCATCGTATCCAACATATCCCGGAGGCGCTCCGACCAGACGGGAGACACTATGTTTTTCCTGATACTCACTCATATCGATACGAGTCATCATCGTTTCGTCATCAAACAGGAACTCTGCCAATGCCTTTGCTAATTCGGTCTTACCTACGCCGGTGGTTCCCAGGAAGATAAATGACCCGATCGGACGTTTCGGATCTTGTAATCCGGCACGGCTACGGCGCACAGCATCTGCCACCGCTTCAATCGCTTCGTCCTGACCAATTACACGTTGATGAAGTTCTTCTTCCAAGTGCAACAGTTTATCTTTTTCACTTTGCAGCATCTTGCTGACAGGAATACCAGTCCAGCGGGAAACAACATCAGCAATATCTTCAGCGTCTACCTCCTCTTTAATCATGGCTTTATCGCCTTGCATATCACGCAGTTGCTTTTGAGTATCTTCTATTTCTTTATCCAAAGCCTGAAGTTTACCATAACGGATTTCGGCTACTTTACCATAATCGCCTTCACGTTCGGCTTTTTCTGCTTCAAATTTAAGATTCTCTATCTCAACCTTGTTCTGCTGGATTTTATCCATCAGCGTTTTCTCACTTTGCCATTTAGCTTTAAAGGACTTTTCCTGTTCTTTGAGCTCGGCAAGTTCCTTACCGATAATTTCCAGTTTCGGTTTATCGTTTTCACGTTTGATAGCTTCACGCTCAATTTCCAGCTGCTTGATTTTACGGGAAATCTCATCCAGTTCTTCAGGAACGGAATCTACTTCCATACGCAGTTTGGCTGCGGCTTCGTCCATCAGGTCAATGGCTTTATCCGGCAGGAAACGGTCGGTGATGTAACGGCTACTCAATTCGACGGCTGCAATGATTGCGTCGTCTTTGATACGTACGTGATGATGGTTCTCGTAACGTTCTTTCAATCCGCGAAGGATGGAAATGGTACTCAAGTTATCCGGTTCGTCCACTTGCACGATTTGGAAACGACGCTCCAATGCTTTATCCTTTTCGAAGTATTTTTGATACTCGTCGAGGGTTGTTGCTCCAATGGAACGTAGCTCTCCACGAGCTAAGGCGGGCTTTAGAATGTTGGCGGCATCCATGGCACCTTCACCTTTTCCGGCACCTACCAGCGTGTGAATCTCATCAATGAACAGAATAATATCACCTTCTGATTTCTTCACCTCATTGACAACTGATTTCAATCGTTCTTCAAATTCACCTTTGTACTTTGCGCCGGCAACCAGTGCTCCCATATCCAGTGAATAAACTTGTTTGTTCTTCAGGTTTTCGGGCACGTCTCCGCGAAGAATACGATGTGCCAAACCTTCTACAATAGCCGTTTTACCGGTACCCGGTTCACCAATCAGAATCGGGTTGTTTTTTGTACGGCGGCTCAATATCTGTAATACCCGGCGGATTTCTTCATCACGTCCGATTACGGGATCCAGTTTTCCGCTACGGGCAGCTTCGTTCAGGTTGATAGCATACTTTTCCAATGATTGATAAGTATCTTCACTGGATTGTGATGTAACCTTTTCTCCTTTTCTCAATTCGCTGATAGCGTTGCGCAATTCTTTTTCCGTCATACCAGCATCTTTCAAGATCGTGGAGACGGTACTCTTAACAGTCAGCAATGCCAGTATGATAGGCTCCAATGAAACAAACTCGTCGCCCATTTCTTTAGAATACTGTGTTGCTTTCTGCAATACTTCGTTGGATTCACGACTTAGATACGGTTCTCCGCCGGATACTTTCGGCAGGGAGTCGATTTGCTTGTCGACCACGAGAGCTACTTGCTGTCCATTCATACCAAGTTTTTGGAAGATGAAATTAGTGACGTTTTCGCCTACTTTCATTACTCCCTGCATGATGTGGACAGGTTCAATGGCTTGTTGTCCCCGGCTTTGTACCAGGTTTACGGCCTCCTGTACCGCTTCTTGAGATTTAATGGTAAAATTGTTAAAGTTCATATCTTTGTTCTCCTTTCTTATTTCACGTTTTTAATAACACCTAAAGGGGCTCAAAAGATTTGCCAAGTATAAAAATATGACAAAATAGCATGAGTATTAAGGAGTTAAAGGACAAAATGACCTTTTTTATCTAGATATGACTGACGAATTTACCATATACTCCACAGAATAGGATAGGCTTCAAAATAAGATGGGTTTTCAATGAAGTTTACTATTCTGTGGAGAAACAATTGTTAGAAGATTCTTATCGGGAAGTCTCTAAGCTCTCTTTCTACTTTTTTTGCATTAAATTTGTGTGCGTTGAAATTCTTTCCCAGCCATTCCCGATATTCTTTTGCGGCTTTTGAGTGTGGTTGTTTTAATGCCTCCAACATCTCTTGGTAACCATATATTCCTCCGCAATCTTCGGGCGGACATGCATTTGCTCCGTCTATGAGAAAGACGCCTTGTGTTTCGTCCTTTTTATATGCTTGTTGTGATTCCAGGGTAATCCGATGCATCCAGCTATCTCCGAAATCATATTCATATTTAATATGTGAGCCTTTTCGGGTAAGGATCTCTCCTAAAGAGAGAGAGTAGGAGTTGACTGTTTTAACGGGATCAAACAAAAAATCGTCATCGGATTCTTCGGTTGTATATACTGTTTTCCCTTTTTGAAACAGATGCATGTGATAGCCTTCCCAACCCATTGCGGTATTTATGACATCCGCAAAACTTTCCAGACGGATGTCGGAAGGGACTTCCACTATACGATATATTTCCGGGTCGGAATCAATCAAAGAAATTTTTATATTGAGTTTTTTAGGGGTTTGTTCTCCAATGTAGAAAGAGTTGTCGTATTCGTCATCGTCAAACTCGTCATCGTATTCTTCATCAAATTCGTTAGCATCAAATTCATTATTCTCATTGAAGGCAAAGAACTCATTCAATAAGTTCATTAGTTCTTCCATACTGTCCACTTCCAATCCCTTCAGTTCTGCGTGTGGCATTTCTTTTTTTATCTCTTTGATTCCTTTTCTCGTTAATGTATTGGGTATTTTGAATCGTTTATAGATTTTTTCCAATATAGGCAACGTTTCTATGGCACGGATATTCATCAACGTATTTGTGATATAGTCAATTATCGCGATATTATTATCTTCCCCACGCTCAAACTGATCGTAATAAGAATTCAATAATTGGCAGAACCAGTTAATAATTTCCAATCTTCGTTCAGGGTTGGTTATGGCAATTTGTGCGACAGCACTACAAATATCTTCTTTTCCGAAAGGAGCGATTCCGTCTTCATTCATGAAACTAAGTAGCAAAGGCAATTGGTTCTGCCCGAGTTGGTAAATGATGGCAATGGTGGCTTCATCCTGTACGAGGTGGCAGTAGGAAGCGAGGAAAGTCGGACTTTGCCGCATTATTTCCAAGATGATATTTAAAGAAGATTCCATTCGGTAATGTTCCATTGCCCAGTAGATATACCATAACTTAAAAGGTCTGTCTTCTTCTTTTGCGTTTTCGAGAGGTCCTTGATAATGGATAAATAGATGCAGGATAAAGTTGCGCAAATCTTTTTCTAATTCGGCAGCGGGTACTGTCGTGCAATCTTTTTTAAACTCGTCAAATGGGTAGTCTTTGCATGTCTGCATATCCCAAAGCCTTTGCAGGTAAGCTGCAATGGGGGTTGCTTCCGAGCTATAGTCCGGATGCTGATAGTGATAGAAAGCTTCTTCCATTTGTTGGTAGATTTTTTCTAATCCGTTATTGCTTAATATATCTATCACTTCTTGTTGTTCTTCGGGTGTAAACAAGTTTAATACTTCGGTCATAATCGCATCGAGATCAATCGAAGTTTGGTTCTTTTTCTTATTCATTATCGTGTCATTTAATAAATTTGTCAATTTTCTCCAAAGGTACACCTCTTTGTTGAGTAATAGCCTGATAATTTCTCTTTTTTTTAAATATTCTTTCCGGAGAAGATAAGAAAGTTTATCTTTGCCCTATAGTAGAGAGTAAATCTGTTTTCTAATTGATGACTAATGATATGAATGATAAACCACAAATAAAATTATCAGAGACAGTGGTGCTGATTGATGCCGCTTTCCTGAATTTTGTAATTACGGATATGAAGAGATACTTCGAAGAGACTTTGCAACGTTCTTTACAAGAGATCGATCTTTCGATGTTGACTACCTATCTGACTTTGGATGCAGGGATTGCGGAAGGAAAAAATGAAGTGCAGTTTCTTTTTGTTTATGATAAAGAGTCGGGTAATCTTGCGCATTGCCGGCCTTCTGACTTGGAGAAAGAGTTGAATGGAGTTGCTTTTCAAAGCCCTTATGGAGAATATTCGTTTGCCAGTGTTCCGTCGGAAGGGATGGTGTCGAGAGAGGACTTGTTTTTAGACTTATTATCCATTGTAGCCGATTCGGCCGATGTGAAAAAAATGATTCTGGTATCTTTCAATGAAGAATATGGAAAGAAAGTGACTGATGCTTTGAATGAAGTACAGGGCAAGGAGATTGTCCAATTCCGAATGAACGAACCGGATACTCCGGTAGCTTATAAATGGGATATGTTGGCTTTTCCTGTCATGCAGTCATTGGGAATCAGAGCCGATGAATTATAGCCATAGCTACCCATTTCAGTCATTAATTGCTAATCACTAATAAGTTAATCACTATTTTCCATGTCCGATTTTCGTTTAAAAGTATTTCAGAGCGTGGCGAAGAATTTAAGTTTCACGAAGGCTTCGCAAGAGCTGTTTGTCAGTCAGCCTGCTATCACTAAGCACATTCAGGAACTGGAAGCTTATTATCAGACTCGTTTGTTCGATCGTCAGGGCAGTAAGATCTCGTTGACTAAGTCCGGAGAACTATTATTGAAACATAGCGAAAAGATTTTGGACGATTATAAACAGTTGGAATATGAGATGCATTTGTTGCATAATGAATATATCGGCGAACTGAAACTGGGTGCCAGTACTACGATTGCGCAATATGTACTTCCTCCTTTGTTGGCGGATTTTATAGCCAAGTTTCCACAAATCAATCTTTCTTTGATTAATGGAAATTCCCGGGGAGTGGAAGCTGCTTTACAAGAACATCGGATTGATTTGGGATTGGTTGAAGGAATCTTCCGTTTGCCTAATCTGAAGTATACTCCATTTTTGCAAGACGAACTGGTTGCTGTGGTTCATACCCATAGTAAATTGGCTGTTTCGGATGAGATCACTCCGGAAGATTTGCCAAATATCCCCTTAGTTTTGCGGGAGAGAGGTTCAGGAACGTTGGATGTGTTTGAACGTTCCCTGTTACGCCATAATTTGAAACTTTCTTCTTTGAATGTATTGATGTATCTCGGTAGTACGGAGAGCATCAAGCTTTTTTTGGAACATACAGATTGTATGGGAATTGTTTCTATCCGTTCTGTTTATAAGGAACTGGTTGCCGGTAATTTTCGTGTGGTTGAGATAAAAGGAATGCCCATGCAGCGCGAGTTTAATTTTGTGCAACTGCAAGGGCAGGAGGGAGGTTTATCTCAAGCTTTCATGCGATTTGCCGGGCATCACAGTAAGAGTTTGTAATTAAACCTCTTCCATACGGACTAATTCCCAGCCACAGAATTGCATAACAATGCAATGAAGTTGAGTTCCCTGACATAGTTGGCGAACTTTCGGACCGGCAGCATAACCATGAATTTGTTCTACGGCTTCCTGCCATTGTGCGGTGCCTTGGGTGTCGTATTTTTCTTTCGGCAGATATTTTAATTCCAAGATATAGCTATGCGCTACTTCTGCGTAACGTTGCAGATCGGGCATTAGAAACATATCGCAAAAGCCGTGATTCAGTTCTACTTCAGGCATTGTGAGGTAGTAGGCGTTCACGCTAAGGTAAGCGGTGAAGAATCCCTGAATGTTACGTTCGCCCTCAATGCTGCTGCGTACGGAAGTATTCTCCTTATAAGCTTTGGCTATGAATTCCAATGCCGGTCGCCATTGTCCGTCAAAAGCCATATCATTGAATAGAATCTCTATATCTATCAGGTTGATATAATGGTGATTCTGATATTCTTCCAGGATATATTCATAATATTGTTTACGGACATTCGTGTTGGGAATTCCCAGGATAGTCAGATTTCCACGTGTTCCGATGATAGTTAGCATACCATAATAAAATAATAGGCTGGGGAATATTTCCGGATTCGTAATTTGATCGGCAGAAAAAGACTGGTATAGGTTAGTCATGATTTTCCCTTCTTCGGCAATTCGTTTGATAACACCTTTGCGGTTACCGTCAAGACGGTCAAGTTGAATCAGTTTTTTCATCTTATTGTAGTCCGTACGGGTATTAGGATCAATCATCTGTTCAGGAGATTCTCCTAACTGAATTCGATTACGTAGATAATAGAGTACCATGTCGCAATTAAACATTTTAGGATCTGACTTTAGACTTTGGCGAGCAAAACAATAATTATCATACCATGGCTTCATCTCTTGAATCATTTCTTCAATGTCTCCTTGTAACTGCCCTGCTTCCTGATAATATCGGAGCATAGTACGTACGTCTTCTTCAGAAAATCCCAGCATTTGATTAAACAGTGGATTAGTGCTGATGTTCCAACCTATGTTATATCCGCTTGACAAGTCGTCCAAAGTTACGGGGCTGACTCCAATCATGAATATACGGTCGAACATTCCTTTATAATTCTTGAAGGCATCTCTGTAGAATCCGCTGGCATGGGTGATGGCGTGGTATATCTCATTTCCTTTCTCGTTGAGTACGACATTTGTGAAATTGTCATACTCATCTATAATAAGGTATAGGGGATACCCTTGACGGCGTGCTTCATCGTCTAGTATATGCAGTTTATCAATCCCTTTTTCCGCTGTGCTGAAGCGTTCAATAAACTCATCCGTGTAGTATTCACGATAACGGTTCAGAAAGCCATCCAGTTGCACTGCGCTATACGAATCAAATCTTTGCGGCAGTTCATCAATGTTGCCGCCAATCTTGGAAAAGTCAAGATAAAGCATTTGATATTTGCCTTGAAGCGGAGTTGTATTCTGCCCGATCCAGAGATTCCCGAAAAGTTGCTGGAATTTATCTTTCTGTGAAAGGTCATAATATGAACGAAGCATGCTTAGTAGCAGGCTCTTGCCAAAGCGTCTCGGACGGATGAATATCAGATAGTTGGCTTGATCTTCCAACATGGGGATATACATTGTTTTATCCACATAATAGCGGTTTTGCGTGATTACATCCTCAAAATTGGACATACCATAAGGAATTCCTTTTATTGTTCCCATAACTTTTTCAGATTGTTTCTTCTTGTTTTCCAAACAATTAATTACCAAAGATAGTTTTTTTGAAATGGATATTCCATTCTTTTGCGCTTATTTTTTATCTAATTATAAACGCAGTTTTTAACGTCATTGATTATCTTCTACTAGAAAAGAAAAAACGTTTTTTATTTCTCATATTCTCATGATTTCGCATTAATCAGCATATAATCAGTGAATTATAGTATGAGAAATGTTTTTAATAAATCGCATTTCTCATCATTTCCGGGTGAAATAAGCCTTAAAAACAGTTATTTCTCATACTTTTTTAAGTCATTTCTCATACTATTATTGCCCTTCTTCGACTATTTTCTTCTTTGTATATACCCTATGTGTTCCTCTTCCGGTGATTTCGATTCCCGAATCGGGTTGATGTCCCCATTGTCGCAGTTCAGTGGTTGCTGCTGTTTGTAGCAATCCGGTTAGTTTCCGATATTCCCAAACGGTCAGGAAAGGATGTTCGTCCAGATACTTTAGGGCTAATGCCAGTCGTTGTTCCGGTGTGAATTTATTCGAGGATTTTTGCTTTTTCCAAGGAGCTCTTTCCAACCGGCATCTATCGCTGATATTTCTTACCATTTCCCTGTCTACCCGGAAATTAACGCCTCCTATAAAAATACTTTGTGCATTGCGGTGTTTTCCACCTTCTTCCGCATCTTCCCGTTCCTTGTCTCTGCCTAAGGTGAGCGACGGAGTGAATGTGCCTATCCCGTCTATCTTTACCGAACGTCCCTCTGCCATCAGGTGTGCCATTTCAATAGCCGTTTGAAGCAGTACGCCTTCTATGTCTCCGGCACTGAAGCCGCTGACATCGCCCACCCGTCGCGCCAACTCTTTTATGCTTGCATTGTCTATCCGTGCAAACTTCGGATATGTAATTCTTTTGCCCGTCTTTTGTATGTCGGGCATCTCCTCCATAATGTATCGTGCCATACTATCTGTCGTTTAAAGTATTAATAGATAAGTTCTTTTCTATTGGAAGTAAACTTCCTTTCCTCTAATAGAAAAGTTCCTTTGGGTTAAACGTAAACTGTAAACGGAAGTTTTGTTTTTATAAATGCAACTTGCGTTTATAAAAATGAAAGTTCTGTTTTTATAATCAAAACTTTCATTTATAGTTTGCTATTACACAAAGGTAAGTTATCTGTTCGTCAAAAGCAAGTTTATCAGTAATAAAGAATAATTTATTTGTTAATAGACTGGGAGAGGAGTAATAATGAATGAGATAAAGAGCAATGATGTACTGATTCTGAAAGGAAGTTGATTGATTTAGTCAGGTTGAGAGTGTGTTTGGCTTATCTCTTTTTCTGTATTTGGATGAAAGATTCCTTTGCATATCTTTGTGTTTATAATAAAAAATCATACATTTGTGAACAAAGTCTGTAGTGATGGACTTTTATATATTTATTTAAAGAAGAAATTGTAAGAAGCGTTGTGCTTCATTCTTGTTTCTGAAAACCTAGGAAATTTTCAAAACGTACAAGAATGGCATAGTCGGTTCTCACGTCGTATAGGCGTGGGTCTGCTGTCTATTCATTTGTACGTTTGGGTTTTCCTAGGACCTTCAGAAACAAGTGAGAGCACGCAGTTCCACGCTTTCTGTTTTTTGTAATATTCCGGGGGAACGCGGAATACAAATTTTTTTGAAATGACGAAACTAAAGAAAAGCTTATTTTTAGCTTTATTGACCATTGGCGTAGCAATGGCAAGTTGCAGTGATGGAGACGATGAATCTTCAAAAACAATTGAACTGACTGGAGGTACACAAACCACACAAACAGTCTTTGCCGACGAAACGACCCTAAACAACGGTATCAAATTCACAGCTACCGAAGCATGGACGGCTACTATTACTGAAGTGGCAACCACCAAAGCGGCTGCCGGGCGTGTGGATTGGGTGGAATTGAGTGCTTATTCGGGAGGTGCGGGTGAATTTACATTGACCATGACGTTGCAACCGAACTTGACGGGACAGAGCCGCAAGGCTGAAATCCATATTGTTTGCGGAGATACCACGATTGTGATTGTTATAGAACAGAAAGGAACCAAAGAAGACGGGACGACGCCAGAATCTCCAGATGGTCCGGATGTCTCAACGGATAAACTCATTACGAAAATTGACGTTGATAATTATACCCATATAGGTGAGTTTGATGGTACTGATATCGTTGATTTTACTTACGACGATCAGAAGCGGCTTACGAAAATGGTAATTACAAAAGAAGATGAAACCTCTGAAGGAGAAACAATAACAACTGTTTCGACAATAGTCTTCACTTATGACAATGATAAGGTCTCTTATGAGCAGACGGATGTAGAGGATGGCGTTACATCTCCTTACAAACCTACCGGTTCTATTACGCTCGATGAAAACGGTCGTGCTGTTTCAGGTACGGGCAGAGATTATGAGTACAAAGATAAAGTGGAAGAATATACTTTCACTTATTCTTTAGAGTATAATGCCGATGGTTATCTTGAACGTTCCGTTCGTGTGGAAGATTCTGACTCTGAAGAAGAACGCTTGACATGGTCGAATGGTAATCTTGTATCGGTTTGGTGGGGAGATGGATATGGTACTTCTAATCCTGATGCGATTGACAGAGCACAATATGGAAGTGTATTGAATAAAACCAATCTGGATTTGAACTGGATAATTGCGTTGAACTCAGAAGGATTTGATTTTGCAACAGGCGATACGAATAGCATGTTCCCGATGCTGGGATATACTGGGAAACGTTCTACGAATATGGTGGAAAAGATTATTGCATGGACTGGTAATGGTAAGACGAAAGAAGATTATAAGTATGAATATACCACGAGTAATGATGCTTTCCCCGTTTCTATTACAGAGTATTATAATGTGGCTATGCCAAATGAACAAACTGATTGGGTAAAAGACAATATATATAGAATCACATACAATAAATAAACCGGGAATATTATGAAGAAATTATTTTTTACGCTCCTTACTGTTGTAGCAATGGCAAGTTGCGGTGATGGAGACGACGAATCTTTAAAAACTATTGAACTGACTGGAGGTACACAAACCACGCAAACAGTCTTTGCCGACGAAACGACCCTAAACAACGGTATCAAATTCACAGC